>JAKFUP010000226.1 GCA_021732625.1 Hyphomicrobiales bacterium | reverse complement strand
ATCCCGCACGACCTCCTGCGGCCGCTGCGAGACCGCGAGCCCGCCGCGCCGCAGCCGCTCCAGAAAATCGATCTGCTGTACCGGGGTGATCCGCAGGTCTCCGGTCAGCCAGAACTGGTCGATACCGCCGCCGATGTTGCGATTGCCGTATTCGAGCAGGTTGACATACTTTTGCATCCGTTCCGCACCGATGCGCCGCGCGATGTCCTGATAGACCGGCACGACAGAGGCCGCGATCGCCGTCCGCAGGGTGTGGTCCTTGTTCCACGCTTCGATCGAGCGCTTCACGCCATCCCACTTGAAGATGTCCTTGTCCGGGTCGGTGACTACGCCCGTCTCCAGCGCAATAATTGAGTTTGGGATTTTGAAGGTCGAAGCCGGGAGCTTGGCTTCGCCAGAGCGAACCTTGTCGCTGGCGCCGATGCTGTAGCTCTCCGGCTTGTAGTAAGCGAACGTGCCTTGCGTGCCCTCCTCGGCGAACCTTTTGGCCAAGGTCTCGTCGACCGATTCGTGCATCGGGGCGATATTGGCGAGGGCTCGACCCGGCAGGATGGCCACGGCGGCAAGCAATCCTAAGGTTTTGCGGCGATCAATCACGGGAGGTCTCTGAACCGGTCAGACAGAGACAATGCCATCCAACATGGTCAAAAAATGACCGGGCAAACCACTTTGGCCAACCTTGGCGGCCGGATTGGGATCGGCGCGGACGGTTAGTTCTACTGGACAGCTCGTCCTACTGGATGAAGCCGAGCGACGCGCGTTCCTCGCCCGTGGCAACGCAGACCCGTTTCCGGGGCAAGGCGCCAAGCGATCCGGTGACCTTCATGACCCTGGCAGGTCCGCACGTGCCCGAAGTCACCAGCACCGAGGCATAGGCGCGAAGGAACAGCGGCTCTCGTTTGAGATAAGTTTGGGCGAATGCTGGCTGCGCAATGAGCACAACGGCGGCTACAAAAATCCAACGCATGGCAAGAGTCCCCGAGATCGATGATCTCAAAAGATTCAGAAGCAAATTTCGTTCCAGCTTTTTAGCAAATTCAGTCGCAGGAATTTCAAGACTTATCTCCCGATCAATTGCCCGCGCAGTCCGGGCGATCGTCAGCGCGCGTAAAACACCAGAACGCCGATCACCGTCAGCGCCGCGACGGCGGCAAAACGGGCCAGCATGCGCTCGGCAACAACTCGTGCGGATGATTTCATGGTTGTCCCCCCCAAGCGTGTGTCAGTCCGTTGACAGGCAAGTGACAGGCAGCAGTCATCGCCGGCTGGGAAGCCGATGAATTGATTTGGATTTTACGCAGAACACCCCTTCAGGTTCGCGCCGATTGCGTCCCCACGCTGCGAGCCTGGAGCGATGCTGAACACCCAATGGGGCAGGAATTTGTCGGTATCTCGTTAAACGTCAGAGGCGCTCCACGCGGCGCAGGGATTATCGCACGCGGCCGGACAGCCGCAGCACGAACACCAGCACCTCGGCGACCGCACGATAAAGCTCGGGCGGAATTTCATCGCCGATCTCGACGTTCGACAGCGCACCCGCCAGCACTTCGTTCTCCTCGACCGGAACGTCGTGCGCCTTTGCAACCTCGATGATCCGTTCGCCGAGTTCGCCCCTGCCCTTGGCGACAACGCGCGGCGCACCCTTGCGATCGTATTCGAGCGCAACCGCGAGTCTCCGATCGCCGATCTTCATTGTCATGACGCGCGGTTCAGGAAATGACCGGTCGGCGGGTTTGCCGCTTGCGGTGGCTCGCCCTCGCCTATCACGATATCGCCGGGCTCCAGCGAAGCGCCGCGCAACGCCTGCGCAAGCTGCGCGGTGTTGGCGCGCAGCTGAGCGGCGGTCACCGGCCGCTCCGCCCACATCCGCACCGAGGTCGTCTCGCCGGCCAGCGAGATGAGCGCATGCACCGGGCCTGCGGGCTCGACATCCAGCGAAAATCGCGCGCGCCATACTTTCTTGGCAGCTTCGCCCTCGCTGCCGTTGCCGCCATCGCGCGCGACTTCGAATTGCGCCACCGCCGTGCCCTGCGGCGTGACGAACGGAATTTCAAAACTCCAGCGCTGCGAGGTTTGATCGAGTTTCGTGCCTTGCTGCGTATCCACACGATCAGGCAGTGACGCGACCTGCAGCAGCGTCTGCCGCGCAATCGCGCCATCCGTATCCTCGATCAGGTGGCGCACGGTAACGGCTGCCGGTGCATCGGGCGTGATCGTGGCAATCGCGACCGCTTGCGCAGCCGGCGTGGCGCCGCGGAACGGCGGCGGCGGTACGTTGGTTCGCGCGATTCCCTGATCGAGTTCGGATGACGGCTGCGACGGCGATTGGTTTGGCAGCGATCCTGCTTCGGCGCGTCCAATCTGCAGCGCATTCTGGATCAGGCTGATAAACGCATCGCTTGCGATCGGGGTGGCAGGCACGGAACGCGCGGCGTTCGGCGGCAAGCCAACCGCCGGGATCACCGATGCCGCGGCAGTACCGAGTGGCGGCAGCAGAATGTCCGGCGCGTCCAAACTATCCAGCACGGGTGCAAGCGGCGGTGCCGCGGCGGCCGG
>JAKFUP010000127.1 GCA_021732625.1 Hyphomicrobiales bacterium | reverse complement strand
ACTCAACACTGATCTTCTCGAAAACCAGCCGCGGCACCACGTCTGTCGCGCTGCCCGCGCCGAATGGAACCACGGCCTTGATGATGCGCGACGGCCATGTTTGCGACTGTGCGGCAACGGACATCAAAACACCGGCGAGGATCACCGCGCACCCGACCGACCACTTCATCGAACCTGCTCCAGCTTCATCCGCATTGCCTCGCACATTCACTTATTCAGCAACATCCGGTATCTTAAAGCCAGCGAGATTCATTGCGATATCGCCAATTGTGAGTTGATTTTACCGTCAGGCTGGCGAAATCATCTGAAATACCCATCTGTCAGACTGACACTCGTTTGAGCGGATCCCTTCGTTGAGAAAACTGTTGCTGATTTTCATTCTTCTCCTTGCTGTCCCGATCGGAATTTCCGCCGCCGCCTATTGGTCGAGTGACCGCGCCGTGAACTGGTATTCGGCCGACCGCTCCAGCGCCGGCCTTCTTCCTGCGGCATCCGAACATCCGGAAGCGCTGGTGCGCGTGTTCGCTGCGCGCACGGTGCGCTGGCGCGGTATCTTTGCGGTCCATAGCTGGATCGTGGTCAAGGAAAAGAACGCGCCGCGCTACAAACGCTACGACTACACCGCATGGGGCGATCCCATCTCGGTCGATCGTTTCCAGGCCGACGCGCGATGGTTCGGATCGGTTCCAGAAACTGTCGTCGCGGTCAGCGGCGAGGAAGCGGCGAGGCTCATTCCGAAAATCAAGGCCGCGATCGCCGAGTACAAATTCAGCGAGGATGGCGACTACAGCGCGTGGCCGGGACCGAACTCCAACACCTTCGTCAAGGCGGTGCTGGATTCCGTGCCCGAACTCGGCAGTACATTGCCGCCGACCGCGATCGGTAAGGACTATCCCTACGACGGCCGGTGGTTTGGCCTGACAGCATCGCAGACCGGCCTGTTCGCCTCGCTCGGCGGCTATCTGGGGCTGACGATCGGATGGATCGAAGGTGTGGAACTGAACTTCTTTGGCGCGGTGCTCGGCATCGACATCCGGCGGCCCGCGGTGAAATTGCCCGGCATCGGACGGCTTGGTTTTTCCGTAGCGGCCTGAGCAACAAACCATAATAATGGACCGCAACCTTACGGACTGGCGGCTGCATAAAATCGCGGCTGAAACGACATTTCTCTGCCTAGAGCGACAGCATCCGCACCGATATTATATGCAACTCCCCTAAAATGGGGCGGAATCGAAGCGCCCGGCCCATCCGGAAATGGCACGCAAGTTGCGTACATGGTGGGATGGCACCTTCCTCCCAACCACCCATTCAACTGAGTGTCCGCAACGTCAGCAAATCTTTCCGCGATAAAGCCGGAGAGGTGCGCGTTCTCGAGGATCTCAGCTTCACCATCAACGAACGTGACTTCGTCAGCATCATCGGCCCGAGCGGCTGCGGCAAGACGACGATCTTCAACATCATCGCAGGACTTCTTGAGCCCGACTCCGGCACCATGCTGTATCGCGGTGAGGAGATCGAGAGCCTGCGCGGGCGCGTCGGCTACATGATGCAGAAGGACCTGCTGTTTCCCTGGCGAACCGTTCTGCAGAACGTGCTGCTCGGACTGGAAATGAAAGGCGTCGCCCGCGAGATCGCCGAGGCACGCGCACACGAATACATCAAGCAATTCGGCCTTGCCGGTTTTGAGAATGCCTATCCGAAGACGCTATCCGGCGGCATGCGGCAGCGGGTCGCGCTGATCCGCACGCTGATCATGGACCCGGATATTCTTCTGCTCGACGAGCCGTTCTCGGCCCTCGACTATCAGACCCGTCTTTATCTCGAAGGCGTGCTCAAGGACGCGGTCGAAACTTACAACAAGACCGTGATCTTGGTCACGCACGACATCGACGAAGCCGTCGCGCTGTCGAAGCGCGTCGTCGTGCTCAGCGGACGCCCTGCCCGCGTCAAGACGGTTCACACCATCGACATCGACGCGCGCTCACCGATCGCCGCGCGCAGCGACAGCCAGTTCTCCGGATATTTTCACGCACTGTGTGCTGAGCTCGATATCCAGACTGAAAAAACGCCAACCGCAAAAACATCCCCCGAAAAAGCAACTGCCGGGACAACACCGTGACCATCGTCATTCGAGATACCTCCGCTCTGCAAAAACGGAAGCGCCGAACCGCGCCGCGGCTTGCCGTATTCGACACGACACTCGGGCGCGCGGTATTGCAGGCTCTGGCCGTCGCGGCATTCTTTGCAGTGTGGGAGGCTGGCGTCCGCCTTGGCTGGATTTCCAACTTCCTCGTTGGATCGCCGGTTGGAATTTTCAATCTGACGATCCGCATGATCGCAAGCGGCGAGTTGCTGGTCGATACGTCCTACACGCTGTTCGAAGCCATCCTTGGTTTCATCATCGGGACCATCTTGGGCTCGCTGCTCGGGCTGGCCCTCTGGTATTCGGTATTCGTGGCGCGGCTGGTTGAGCCGTTTATCGTCGCCATCAACAGCGTACCCAAAATCGCATTGGCACCGATCGTCGTACTGTGGTTCGGCACCGGTCTCGTTTCGAAAGTTGCATTGTCGGTCTC
>JAKFUP010000238.1 GCA_021732625.1 Hyphomicrobiales bacterium | reverse complement strand
GATTTCGAGCAACTCGTGACGCACCTGCGCGCGACGCCGGAGTGGGCGTATGTCGAACGCGAGGTGGATGTACGGCTGACGCGGTAGCAAGACTGTCATTCCGGGATGGGCCGAAGGACCAGACCCGGAATCTCGACAATGCCGCTGTCTCAGGGATTCCGGGTTCGTCGCTATGCGACGCCCCGGAATGACAATGGTGACGGCTTACGGTCACACTCATACGACTTCAATCCCTCGGCGAAAATCGCCCCGAGTGAATCTGCGTCAGCTTTTCAACCGGCCCGTTATAAAGATAAATCCACGCATCGATGGATGTGCCATCCATCGTCACCTGCTGCACGGCGCGGCGATACTGCGCCGGCTCTTCAGCGTCCGGACCGCAGCCTTCATAACTGTCGAGCTTTTGCAGATAGTCTGCGTTGCGGAGCGCATAGACGTCGCCATGGACCAGATCGGACGTACCATCCGACGCGACAATCCCGGGATAGGTCTTCACCAGATAAAGCCGGCCACGGAAGGCTGCCCGGCCTTCATACGTCGCGTGCCGCGCCAATTCATCCGCCATCCGGTGCGGATAGCCGCGCATCAGCGTGCCGTAGACGAACAGGCGATTGGTCATTTGTTGTCCGGTCATGGCCGGGTTCATCCCGGCCATCCACGTCTTCCTTGATGCAGCGCCCATCAAGACGTGGATGCCCGGGACAAGCCCGAGCATGACGAGAAAAGTAGCTCATTCAACAGCGTCTTGGAAGCATCCTCACCTCTCGATCACCTCATCGGAAATCACGAGAAACTTCTTCAGTTCGACTTTACCGAACGTGGTCGTGAGCGCCACATCAGCAGCGTCGCGGCCGGTGCCCATCAGAATGCGCCCGATCCGCGGTTTGTTGTGCCGCGCATCGCATGTGTACCAACGGCCGGAGAGGTAGACTTCAAACCAGCCCGAGAAATCCATCGGCGCGGGGTCTATCGGCACGCCGATGTCACCCATGTATCCCGTCACGTATCGTGCCGGAATGTTCATGCAGCGGCAGAGCGTCAGCGCGAGATGCGCGAAGTCACGGCAGACGCCGGTCTTTTCCTGATAGACGCCGAACGCGGTCTTGTTGGGGTCCGCTTTCATGTAGTCGAATTTGATGTGGTTATGCACGAACGTGCTGATCGCCTGCACGCGCGCCCAGCCTGGCTGCGTATTCTTGAACAGCTCCCACGCGACATCCGCGAGCTTATCCGTCTCGCAATAACGGCTCGGCATCAGATAGACCAGCACATCACTCGGCAATTGCTCGATCGGCATCTGCTGCGCGTAAGGCGCCACCTCATCGGGCAAACCGCTGTCGCGCACCAGCGCGTTGCCAAACAATGTGACGCCACCGGCCGGAGCGGTGAGCCGTCCGCACAGGTTGCCGAAGCTGTCGTTAAAGAACGAGATCGGCACATTCGGCTGGGCCCAGATCCGTTCCTCGCCGATGACATCGCCCGAACGCGACGGATGAACATTGAGCATGATCACCATTGGCGTCGGCTGCGGCGCGGCGTAAGCAATTTCGAAACCGACCTTGATCTTCATGGGCTTGCCACTGCTCGCGCAGGGCTCCTTGGCGGGCCGGGCCAGCGCAGCCATTGCGGCAGCGCTCGTCTGACGGTTAAGTTCTAGCGTGTTTGTGGTGTTGAGCATGATTAACTCTTGAGCTGTATTTGCCTGATCGTGCGGCAATCCGCAGCTTCAATCGCGACTGAAACGGGACAAGATGGGCGCCGACGCGATCCGAGAACCTTCATTACTCCTGAAAAGCGATGAAGTTCCTCCTGTGCTGGAAGAAAATACCGGCAGCCGCTCGCCGTTCTTTTTCACCTGCGATCACTATGGCCGCCTGATCCCGCGTGCGCTTGGCGACCTCGGATTGCCCCCGAGCGAGCTGCAACGGCACATCGCATGGGACATCGGGATTGCCGGCGTGGCGACGCGTGTGGCAAAGGCGCTCGGAGCGCATCTGATTGCGCAACGCTATTCGCGGCTGGTGATCGACTGCAACCGGCCGTTTACATCGCAGGGGTCGGTGCCGCTGTTCAGCGAGGCGACAACAATTCCAGGCAACGAGAACCTCACCGCCGACGATATCGAAGCACGCCAGAGCTCGATCTTCCAGCCGTATCATCATCGCATCACCGAGGCGCTCGATGCGCGCGCCCGCAATGGCCTGCCGACGATGCTGGTGTCGCTGCATAGTTTTACTCCGGTGTATTCAGGCATCGCGCGGCCATGGCATATCGGCACGCTGTATCAGCACGACACGCGCCTGCCGCCGTTGCTGTTGAAATCCCTGCGCGAGGAAGACGGCCTCGTTGCCGGCGACAATGAGCCTTATGCGGTCAGCGACACCACCGACTATACCATCCCCGTTCACGGCGAGAAACGGGGACTGATGACGACGGGAATCGAAATCCGCCAGGACCTGATCGGCGACGAGGCCGGACAGATCGAATGGGCCGAGCGGCTGGTGCGTGTGTTCGAGAGGATCGAGGCGGCGCTGCGCAATCAGGGGCATTTGCCTTGATTTCTCCCTCTCCCCGTGAACGGGGAGAGGGTCTGGGTGAGGGGCAAATCGCAACGCCTGCCCCTCACCCGCCACGCCTATGC
>JAKFUP010000148.1 GCA_021732625.1 Hyphomicrobiales bacterium | reverse complement strand
GGACACCCTCAGTCCCGACGGAGACGAACCCAAGCGTATCAATCGCCACCGGGGAGAGCACGAAGCAAGCCGAAAAAACCATCGCGTGCGGAACGCCGGGCGACCCCGGTGTCTTCGTGGTGACTATGCTCGTGTGTTTCACTTCACTTTACACACGAGGCTGCGGACGCATCGCGCGTCCGGCGTTCCGCGCGCCCTCTCTTTTGAGCGGCGCGAATGAGGAACACCTCAAGCGCGCACCAGGGCGCTGGAGGACGTGAAACAGACGACGGCGCCCCCCGCGCCTCAAACAACAGGGGTGATGAAGCATGTCTGAACAATGGCGCGCATGGTTTCCCTCCCCCGCGGAGCGTGGGGAGGGTGGCGCAAGTGAGCATCGCGAACGGAGCGCCGGGTGGGGGTTCGTGCATTGACGGATCAACCCCCACCCCGGCCTTCGGCCGACCCTCCCCACAAGGGGGGAGGGAAAGAAAGTCCGGCGAAGGCGCGCCCGAGGAGAGTGGTCCAATGACGGCTTGCGCGCCTCGGTGCGAAGCAAGGGCGCGCACGCAGTGCCTAATGCCCCGCAACGATCTCCGCGACTTTGGTTGCAGGCGGCGTGTTGCGGCTGCGGCCGGTGCGGATGATGCCGTCGATGATGGTCATGCCGATGCCCGGCAGATCGCCGAGCTGCACGCTGTCGAGAATGTTTTTTCCCGCCGAGTGCTGCGCCTTGTCCATGATAACGAAATCCGCCGAACGGCCGGCCTCGATCAGACCGCAATCCAGCGCGCGCATCCGCGCCGTATTTCCAGTGGCAAAGCAGAACGCGATTTCCGCCGGCACATCGCCGAGCGACGACAGCAGCGATACCATGCGCAGGATACCAAGCGGCTGCACGCCGGAGCCGGCCGGCGCATCGGTGCCGAGGATGACGCGATTAAGATCGCCCATCTCCTTGGCAATGCGCAGCGTGTAGAGCGCGGCGCGCTCGTTGCCGTTGTGAACCAGCTCGAGTCCGCGCTTGCAGCCTTCACAGATGCAGCGGATCTGATCGTCGGGCAAAGCCGTGTGGCCGCCGTTGATATGACCGACCACATCGGTGTCGGCTTCCAGCACCACGTCCTTGTCGATCAGACCGGAGCCGGGAATCGACGGACCGCCGGTGTGGATCGTGCTTTGAATGCCGTACTTGCGCGCCCACGCCACCATCTTGCGTGCGGTCGGCCCGTCCTTGACGCCGCCGAGACCAACCTCGCCGAGCAGCTTGACGCCGGCCGCCGCCAGCTCCTTGAAATCTTCTTCGGTCATGCCCGGCTCGATCACTGGCGCGCCGGCATGAACCTTGACGCCGCCGGGCCTAAAATTGTCGAAGGCGCGCTGCGCGAAGATCGCCATCGCCTTGACGCCGACGATGTCACGCGGACGGCCCGGCATGTGAACCTCGCCAGCCGAGATCATGGTGGTGACGCCGCCGTTGAGGAAGCTGTCGATCCAGCCGATTTGATTCTGCCGCGGCGTCCAGTCGCCGGCGACGGGATGCACGTGACTGTCGATCAGGCCCGGCGTCACCGTTGTGCCGTGGGCATCGACGACGGTGGTCGCGCCGTCCTGATCGATGTCCAAATCAATATCTTGGGCGCGGCCGATCGCGGTGATCCGGCCGTTCTTGGCGACGATCGTATCGGCATCGAGGATCGGCTTGTTGAGGTCGCCGCTGAGAAGCAGGCCAATGTTCCTGATCACAAGCTTGGTCGGGCCGGCGGCCTGCGGTGCGTCATGGGCCATGAAATCAGGCTCCTTTTTGGCTGGTTTTACGCCCTGACCGGTCATTGCCTGGGAGGCGCGATCTTTGGTTTAGAATAGCCCCAACATGTTGAAATAGAGAAATTTATTGCTCAGCGCGGGGCCCGGAATCCTCTAGATAATGGGTGTGCTGCGATGCACTTGACGGGCGCCGCCGCACAAGGCATATTCATTAGTACACAAATGAATTGCAATCCCTAAGTCGATATCTGATTTGAGCTTTAGCCTGCCGGTCCACGATCCTTCTGGAAGAACAAGCAAATGAGCAACTTCAACCAAGAAAGCGTTCTCAGCGTTCACCACTGGACCGACAATCTGTTTTCCTTCCGCACCACGCGCGACACCTCGTTCCGTTTCCGTAACGGCGAGTTCACGATGATCGGGCTCAAGGTCAACGAGAAGCCGCTGCTGCGTGCCTACAGCGTCGCCAGCGCGAACTACGAAGACACGCTGGAATTCTTTTCGATCAAGGTGGCGGATGGACCGCTGACCTCGCGCCTTCAGCATCTGAAAGAAGGCGACCAGATCATCGTCAGCCGCAAGGCGACCGGCACGCTGGTGATCGATAATCTCAAGGGTGGCCGCAACCTCTATCTGATCGGCACCGGCACCGGCCTCGCGCCGTTTCTGAGCGTCATCAAGGATCCCGAGACCTACGAGCGTTTCGAGAAGGTCGTGCTGCTGCACGGCTGCCGCCGCGTCGCCGAACTCGCTTATGGTGAGATGATCCAGGAAAAGCTGCCGAACGATGAGTTGATCGGCGACATGGTCCGCGAGAAGCTGATCTATTATCCGACCGTGACGCGCGATCCGTTTCGCAATCGTGGCCGCATCACCGACCTGATTACGTCGGGCAAGC
>JAKFUP010000172.1 GCA_021732625.1 Hyphomicrobiales bacterium | reverse complement strand
TCATGAATTTAAGACAGTGAATCGTCGATTAAGCCCGTCAATAAAGGGCTTTTTGTAAGTTCTTGTTGAGGAAAAACGGCCGCTGTTCACGCTTTCGGCCACCGTTCTGTCGCGTTCCGGAACACCTTCCGTAAAATCCGAAAGACCACGGTAAGGCCTGAGGCCGTTCCCGTTCACAGACCGATAACTACGACAATGCGGCGATTGCGCATTTGCTTCAAATTGGCCGCAAGCGCGCAACAACCGGCCGGTGCACCGGTCTATGGCGGCCGCTCGTGCGCCGCCATCCACGCAAGGCCCAGATAAATCGTCAACAATACCAGCGCCGCCGCGATCACCATCGTGCTGCCGCCATAGATTGCGGGAAACATCAATTCGATCACCGCCATCGACACGATCGTTGTCAGCCACACCACCGCGCCCCACGGGGTCGCAAGCCACAAACCGACTGCTGCAACGAGCTCGATCACCGCAAAGTAGACCGTTGCGGTCTGCCATGGCGTCGGCTGGATTTCGAATGCACTGTCCTCGCCACCGATAAAGCCGGTGATCTGCGCCCAATGGTAAAGACCCTTGACCACCGAGATCACCGCCATCGCGCGCAGGAACAGCACAAGGCGCGTCGTCCACGAACCATCTCCGGATTCCGTTGGGGCAGTCGGCATGGCGGCCAGCAGCGATATCTGGTCGCGCGGCATCTGGTCCGTATTAACGGGACCGGCGCGGCGCGCGTTCATGGCTCGGCGGGCTTCGTCGTTCATTTAGGCTTGTTCTCGGATCGGCGGCGTTAGTCATGGTGCGTTCGGGGATCAAAATCAACGTGCTCACGCCGTGACAAACCCGATGCGGATGGTAAAGTTTGGAACGGTTATAAGGAGATGGGTTGAAATGGCGATCAAATTTGGGCGGCCGATCGAGATGCGCGATGCGCCGCTTCGCGAGGTGACAACCCACGCGGCATCGCTCGACCTCGTCACCCGCATGCGCCGCAACCGCAAATCGGAATGGACCCGCCGCCTCGTGCGCGAGAATGTCGTCACCACCGACGATCTGATCTGGCCGCTGTTTGTGATGGACGGCGACAACAAGCGCGCAGCCATCGCCTCGATGCCCGGCGTCGAGCGTCTCAGTGTCGATCAAGCCGTGCGCGATGCCGAACGCGCGATGAAGCTGACGATCCCTTGCATCGCTCTCTTTCCCTATACCGATCCTTCGCTGCGCGACGAGACCGGCACCGAAGCGCTCAATCCCGACAATCTGGTCTGCAAGGCCGTGCGTGAGATCAAGCGCGAGTTTCCCGACCTCGGCATTCTCTGCGACGTCGCGCTCGATCCCTACACCAGCCACGGCCATGACGGCCTGTTGCGCGACGGCATCATTCTCAACGACGAAACCGTTGCACTGCTGGCGAAGCAGGCGCTGATACAGGCCGAAGCCGGTTGCGACATCATCGCCCCCTCCGACATGATGGACGGCCGCGTTGGCGCGATCCGCGAAGCGCTCGACGGCGCCAATCTGCTCGACGTGCAGATCATGGCCTACGCGGCGAAGTACGCTTCCGCATTTTACGGACCGTTCCGCGACGCTGTCGGTTCGGCCAAGACCCTGAACGGCGACAAGCGCACCTATCAGATGGACCCGGCGAACACCAACGAAGCGATGCGCGAAATCGAACTCGATCTCGCCGAGGGTGCCGACATGGTGATGGTGAAACCTGGCCTCCCCTATCTCGATATCGTCCGCCGCGTGAAGGACAGCTTCGGCGTGCCGACGTTCGCCTATCAGGTGTCGGGCGAGTACGCGATGATCGCCGCCGCTGCCGCGAACGGCTGGATCGACGGCGAACGCGCGATGATGGAAAGTCTCGTCGCGTTCAAGCGCGCCGGCGCCGACGGCGTGCTGACTTATTTCGCGCCGAAAGCGGCAGAGAAGATCAGGTCGCAAACCTGAACGCGCGATGTTCCTTCGGGGCATCCCGGACTGACGGCGAACAATTTGTAATGGTTTTCCTTTCGTCATTGCTGGGCTTGACCCTCCTTCGTCATTCCGGGGCGCGCGTTCTTCACGCGCGAACCCGGAATCCATCTCTCCACACGTTCTGAGTTTGCGTTGACCATGGATTCCGGGTTCGTGCCATTGAAGGGCGAACCCCGGGAACACCCGGGTTCGCTTGGCACGCCCCGGAATGACAGCTGAGAGTGTTTCGGCTCCTTCGTCATTCCGGGGCGCGAGCAGTTGCGAGCGAACCCGGAATCCAAGCATCCACGATCTCTGAGTTTCTGGTGAGATGGATTCCGGGTCTGCCCTTCGGGCATCCCGGAATGACGACGGAGGGTATTCCAGACATGCTTCATCACCCCTGTTGTTAGCGGCGCGGGGGCGCCGTCGTCTGATTCACGTCCTCCAGCGCCCTGGTGCGCGCTTGAGGTGTTCCTCATTCGCGCCGCTCAAAAGAGAGGGCGCGCGGAACGCCGGACGCGCGATGCGTCCGCAGCCTCGTGTGTAAAAGTGAGTGTAAACACACGAGCATAGTCACCACGAATACACCGGGATCGCCCGGCGTTCCGCACGCGATGGTTTTTTCGGCTTGCTTCGTGCTCTCCCCGGTGGCGATTGATACGCTTGGGTTCGTCTCCGTCGGGACTGAGGGTGTCCTGTGTGCCGGATGGCAACACAGGCTCTC
>JAKFUP010000010.1 GCA_021732625.1 Hyphomicrobiales bacterium | reverse complement strand
ATATATTCCGGCTGGTTGGTGCCGTGAATGCGAAACAGCGTGTCCTTGTTGCCCTGGAACAGATAAAGCGCGCGCGCCCAGCGGATTGTCCGGCCCGCCCGGCACCTGCTGTGGCAAGCCTTCGATGCGCTTGTGGATGTCGGCGGTCGGCGTCCACTTCGGCCATTCCTGCATGTTGCCGACCTTGGCGACACCGGAGAAGGCGAGCGCTTCCTCGCCGACGGTGACGCCGTAACGGATCGCCTTGCCGTCATTCATCACGTAATAGAGATAGTGATTGTCGGAATCGATCACGATCGAACCCGGCGCTTCCTTGCGATGATAGGTGACAATCGCGCGGCGATACGGCTCAGCAACCTGAACTTTTTCGTAGCGGGCCTTGGCCAGCAATTCCTTGTCGCGGGGCTTCAGCGAAGCCTCGGGGGCTTTTTCAAATGTGGTTGCCTGCATGCATCCTGCCAGCATGAGACTGGCGGCGAGCAGACCGAGTTTGGCAGCAAACGAAGACATCTTTTTAATTCCAAGGTTCGCGGTTCAGATCGCAGTTTCAAGTCGCTGCATTCGCCAGAGCTATTGGTACCAGAGCTACTGGCAGATGCTGGTTACGGCTCGCCGGCGATCCCCGCCGCCACGAACATGGCAGCCACCGTCGATTCATGCCCTTTAGTATCCTCGAAAATGGCAATATTTCCAGTTCTTTGATGGCCAAGTTGCTTCGCAGCATCCGCCCTGTGACTTTTGTGCCGCAGAATTCTTGACGCAGAGGTGAGCCGAGGCTCATTTTTAGGTCAAACCGCCCCTCATTGCGGCGTGCTGCCACATGCCTGACACCGGTGCGCCATAAAGTTTGATCGCGATTAACCAAGATATCCCCAGGCCGGCGGCACTGCTGCCGGTTCCTCGAACCGCGCCGAACCGCCGATCCACCGCCAGCGAGAAACATGCTTGCGAGAATCGGTCCAGTTTGGCCTCTCATTTAAACAGACTTGCAGACTTGCCTGTAGATCCGCCTGACGCCGCCCGGAGTACTCCATGCTGACCGTTTTCGTGCCCACCGGGTCCGCGCTGAAGCGGACTGAGATCGAGGATTTGGGGAAACTGCCGCCCGAGGCGGTGTGGATCGATCTCAAGTCGCCGACGGTCGATGAGGACAGGGCTGTTCAAAACCTTGTCGGCATCGAGATTCCGACACGCGAGGATATGCAGGAGATCGAAATCTCCAGCCGCCTCTATGTCGAGAACGGAGCGCGCTACATGACCGCGGCGCTGATGTGCGCAACCGATACCGGTTCGCCGCGGATTACTCCGGTGTCTTTCATTCTCGCCGATCATCGTCTTGTGACGGTGCGTTACGACGAGCCGAAGCCGTTCAATCTGGTCGCGGCCAAGCTCGGACGCGGTTGTCCGCAAAACGTCAACGGCGAAAGCCTGTTGATCGATCTGCTCGATGCGCTGATCGATCGCTGCGCCGACATCCTTGAGCGGGTCGGCGCCGACATCGACGAGGTGGGTCTCGACATCTTCGAGCCGTCGGCGACAAGGGGCCATGCGGCGAACTATTCGCAGATCCTGCGCACCATCGGCAAGAAGGGCGACCTTACCTCGAAAGTGCGCGAGAGTTTGGTGTCGCTCGGCCGGCTGATTTCGTTCGTCGCGGTGGAGACCGACGCCGGGCGCTGGACCAAAGAGCAGAAGGCGACCTTCAAGACGCTGGCGCGCGACGTGCAGTCGCTGTCCGACCACGCCTCTTATCTGGCCAACAAGATCACCTTCACGCTCGACGCCATGCTCGGGGTGGTCAACCTCGAGCAGAACAACATCATCAAGCTGTTCTCGGTGATGGCGGTGGTGCTGATGCCGCCGACCCTGATCGCATCGGTCTACGGCATGAACTTCAAGGCGATGCCGGAACTTGGCTGGGAGCTCGGCTACCCGATGGCGCTGGTGATGATGGGGCTCGCCGCGGCCGGGCCGTACATGTTCTTCAAATGGAAGAAGTGGTTGTAGTGGCATCACAGCCAATGTGAGCCGGCTGATATCGCAGAACCCCAAGAGAAAGCTCCCGCACCAGCTTAGAAGCAAGAAAAGTTGGTGCCGCGAATGATGCGGAGCACGTTCCACGATTGACATTTTGCGAACGGTTCACTGATTTATCTGCGGCAAAGTCTTTGCGACGTTTTGTTGTGAGATAGAAAGATCGCGTTGCCATTGCTTGTTGGTGGGATCGGTTGCAGCCAGCCGCTTACGAATGGCGAGGCTGTCGCGGTATGATGTCAGCGCGGCTTGCCGATCGCCCTGCGCTTCCTGAATATCGCCGACGTTGTTGAATGACACCGACAGATCGCGTTGCCGTTGCGTGTTGGTGGGGTCGATTGCGGCGAGTCGTTGATTGATGGCGAGACTGTCGCGGTATGATATCAGCGCGGCCTGCAGTTCGCCCTGCGTTTCCTGAATATCGCCGACGTTGTTGAACGACACCGACAGATCGCGTTGCCATTGCGTGTTGGTGGGTTCGATTGCGGCGAGCTTCTGAGCGATGGCGAGGCTGTCGCGATATGATGTCAGCGCGGCCTGCAATTCACCCTGCGCTTCCTGGATACTGCCGATGTTGTCGAACGACACCGACAGATCGCGTTGCCGTTGCGTGTTGGTGGGATCGGTTGCAGCCAGCCGCTTACGAATGGCGAGGCTGTCGCGGTATGATGTCAGCGCGGCTTGCCGATCGCCCTGCGCTTCCTGAATAT
>JAKFUP010000160.1 GCA_021732625.1 Hyphomicrobiales bacterium | reverse complement strand
CGGCGGCGGATTGATGATGGTCGCATCGCGCCCCGCTCTTGGATTTCCTTGCGCTACACGCGACTGCGCCTGCTCGCGCAGGAAAATATAGAGGCCGGCCGCGATGATGACCGCCGCGCCGATGAACGTCGCGGTCGAGGGAATATCGCCGAACACGATGTAGCCGAATGCGACTGCCCAGATGATCATCGAATACTGATACGGGACGACCACGCTGGCGGGTGCAAGGATCAGCGAGCGATTGATGCTCAAAAGTGCGCCAACCGAGATGAAGCCGCCGAGCATGAAAAGCGCGAAGTCGCCGCCAGTCGGCGTGACCCACGCGAACGGCGCCGCGATCGCGCCCATCACCAGCGTGCTCGAGAATTGCGTCGCGGCCAGCACGATGTCCGGCGTCCTGCGCAGCGAGCGCGTTACCAGCATCAGCCCCGCGAACGACAGACTGCCGGTCAGCGCGATCAGCGCCGGCCAGCTCAGCGATTGGGGCGATGGCTGCAACGCGATCAGCACGCCACAGAAGCCGACCGCGACCGCGCTCCAGCGCCGCCAGCCGACATGCTCTTTCAGGAAGATTGCCGAACCCGCGGTGACGAAGATCGGCGCCGCCAGATAATAGGTGATGATGTCAGCCAGCGGCAGATACACCGCCGCAATGAAGAACGCCGCCACTTCGGTACCGGAGAGAGTGACTCGCAGCAATTGCCATTTCGGCTGTTCGATCCGTGCAAACGATGCGCGGTTGCGCCAGATCAGAGGCGACATCACGATCAGCGACGCAATCGAGCGCAGCAGCAGGAACTGGCCGACTGCGTAGGTTGCGACCAGATGCTTGCCGAGCGCGTCGCCGAACGAGAACAGGCACACGCCGAGCAGCATCAGGCCGATACCGGCGAGCCGCGCGGAGCGATTATCGGTCAAAAGCGCGTCGTGGGGCGTTGCGGTCATGGCCAGCAGGGCTGTTCACGTTAACGATTGTCGGGTGTGAGCGGAGCGCCTGTTTAGAAAGCATTCGCGAGCCCGGCAAGGTGCCAAAAATGCCACCTGATGCGGCTTTGATGCATGGTTGCGGTTGCCGCGGGAACACCCCTGCGATACGAGTAAAACATGAAATTTCTGGATGAAGCCAAGGTCTATATCCGCTCCGGCGACGGGGGCAACGGCTGCGTGGCGTTTCGCCGCGAGAAGTTCATCGAATTCGGCGGACCGAGCGGCGGCAATGGCGGCCGCGGCGGCGATATCATCATCGAGGTCGCCGATGGCCTCAACACGCTGATCGACTATCGCTACCAGCAGCACTTCAAGGCGCCGAAAGGCACCAATGGGATGGGCAAGGATCGCCACGGCGCCGCCGGCAAGGACATCGTGCTGAAAGTTCCGCTCGGCACCCAGATCATCGACGAGGATCGCGAGACGCTGCTGCATGACTTCACCACCGTCGGCGAACGCTTCGTTCTGGCGCAGGGCGGCAACGGCGGCTTCGGCAACGCGCACTTCAAATCGTCGACCAATCGCGCGCCGCGCAATGCCAATCCCGGCCAGACCGGCGAGGAGCGCTGGATCTGGCTGCGGCTGAAACTGATCGCGGACGCGGGCCTCGTCGGATTGCCCAACGCCGGCAAGTCCACGTTCCTCTCGGTCGTCAGCGCAGCGAAACCGAAGATCGCGGATTATCCGTTCACGACGCTGCATCCGCAGCTCGGCGTGGTGACCGCCGATGGCCGCGAGTTCGTGCTTGCAGACATTCCGGGGCTGATCGAAGGCGCGCATGAAGGCATCGGCCTCGGCGATCGCTTTCTCGGTCATGTCGAGCGCTGTCGCGTGTTGCTGCATCTGATCGATGCGACCTGCGAGCACGCCGGCAAGGCCTACAAGACCGTGCGGACTGAACTCGCCGCTTACGACGTCAATCTCGCGGACAAGATCGAGATCGTGGCGCTGAACAAGATCGACGCGGTGACGCCCGACGTTCTGAAAGAGCAGATGGCACGGCTGAAGCGCGCGGCAAAAAAGACGCCGCTGAAGATATCAGGCATCACGCGCGAGGGCGTGCAGGACGCCTTGCGTGCGCTGCTCGACGTCATCGGCGAGGCGCCGGTGTCGGCGCAGGCCAAGAGTGCAGCTAACGCCGAGCCGTGGGCGGTCGATGCGTAAGCGCTTTTCTTTCGTCATCACCGGGCTTGTCCCGGTGATCCCGACAAGCAGGGCAATGCGCTCCTAAGCGAGATGCCCGGCACAAGGCCGGGCATGACGAATAAGCCGGAACAAACTCTCGACCAATCGCCGATTCCAAAAGCATCGCCCAATGTCCACGCCCACCTTGAAAAACTTCCGCCGCATCGTCGTGAAAGTCGGCTCGGCGCTCCTCGTCGATCAGGACGCGGGCGACGTCCATGAATCGTGGCTCAACGCGCTTGCCGCCGATATCGCAGCTTTGCACAGCGACGGCCGCGACGTGCTGATCGTCTCATCCGGCTCGATCGCGCTCGGCCGCAGCAAACTCAAACTCCCCCGCGGTCCGCTGAAGCTGGAAGAGAGTCAGGCCGCTGCGGCCGTGGGGCAGATCGCGCTGGCACGTATCTGGTCGGAGGTGCTCGGCCGCCACAACATCGGCACCGGACAAATTCTCGTCACGCTTCAAGATACCGAGGAGCGCCGCCGTTATCTCAATGCGCGCTCGACCATCGCCAAACTACTCGAATGGCGAGCGGTGCCGGTGATCAACGAGAACGACACCATCGCCACCAATGAAATCCGCTACGGCGACAACGATCGCCTCGCCGCGCGTGTCGCCACCATGGCCAGCGCGGATTTGCTGATCCTGCTGTCGGACATCGACGGCCTCTACACCGCGCCGCCTCATCTCAATCCCGA
>JAKFUP010000112.1 GCA_021732625.1 Hyphomicrobiales bacterium | reverse complement strand
TTGTATTCGCGCATCGTTCTGGCGAGATAGTCCTCGCGCTGACCGGCGACGCCCGGAATGCTGTCGCGTCCAGCATAGCCCGTAGGGCGGATTAGCCGCAGGCGTAATCCGCCGCTTTGATTTTCGCCTGGCGGGTTACGGCTTCGCCTAACCCGCCCTACGATTTCTAACCCGCCCTATGATTTCGCGACACACCGTTCGTCACGCCCGTTCGCCGTAGGCGCCATCGGGACTCTCGCCGGCCCAATCCTGCGGAAAAACGCCGGCACGGACGTCGCGATGAAACGACGAATGCGGCCAGTCGCGCACGCGAGCGACGAGGCCGTGCTTGACCGGGTTGATATGACAGTATTCGACGTGACGGGCGTAATCGGCATCGTCCTTGACGAGATGCTCCCAGAACCGGCGCTGCCAGATGCCGCGCTCGCCGCGGGATTTGCGCACGTCGCTCAATCGTTCTTCGCGAGGAAGAGCTTTGGCAAATCGCGATTTGATGAGGCGCCAGCGCACGGAAAAATCCGCATCGCCCGGGGGCAAAGTCCATACCGCGTGCAGGTGGTCCGGGAGGATCACGATCGCATCGATCGCGAAGGGGTAGCTGGCGCGCGTCATTGCGATCGATTCACGCAAGAGGCCGATATGATCGACAAGCAAGGTCTTGCGGCGCTCAAGCAAATTGACCGTGAAAAACCAGCATCCCCCGGGGACGAACGCGCGGCGATAGTTGGGCATGGGCGTATTGTAGAGCGGATCAGCCGCAGGCGTCATCCGCCGCCGTGATTTTCGCCTGGCGGGTTACGGCTTCGCCTAACCCGCCCTACGATTTCCGCCGCGCATCGCTGGCGCTGCGCTGCGTCCGGGGCAAGCAAACGCCGACGCTCATGCGATGCCTCAGCGCACCCTCGCCAGATAATAAGCCAGCTCGTCGATCTGCTCGACGGTGACGGTCTGCAACAGGTCTGACATCGTCGCCTCATAGCCGCGCCGGGTGTTGTCCTTGTATTCGCGCATCGTTCTGGCGAGATAGTCCTCGCGCTGACCGGCGACGCCCGGAATGCTGTCGCGTCCAGCATAGTTGTCGTTGTGACACGACGCGCAGCGGTTGCGCTGTGCCAGCGTAGCACCGCGCTCCATCCGCGCAGGATCGGCGTCGGTCGCCGCGACGGGCTTTGGCAGTTTTGAGATGAAGTCGGAAAACGCGCGCAGATCGTCGTCGGTCAAATCCTTTGCCATTTCGTTCATGAGCTCGACGTTGCGCATTTTCTCGCGGAACATGAAGAGCTGGATCAGCGAATAAGCCGGCTGCTGCGCGCCAAGCGAAGGTGTTTGCTCGGTCTGCGAGGTGCCGTTCTCGCCGTGGCAGGCGAGGCAGGGCTCGACGCGCTCCTTAAACGATTGCGCATGCGCACTGACCGTGAGCAGTGCGAGGGCCAGTGAAAGGCGCAACGGCCAAATGGTCATGAGAGGCATTCCGGTCAGTCGAGCTGGCCAATAGATAAGCCGGGAGCGGCGATGCGCTCCCGGCTTATCTGTTCTTGTCCCTAGCGTGCAGCGACTTTCTGCTTGCCGTAGGTGATGCGGTAGATCGCGCCGTTGAAGTCGTCGGAGACGAGCAGCGATCCGTCCTTGAGCTGCAGCACGTCGACCGGACGGCCAAGGTAACCGTTGTTCTCGATGAAGCCGGTCAGGAACGGCTCGATCGACTTCACGGTGCCGTCCTTGTTCAGCTTGGCCATCACCACGTCACCACCGAGCTTCACGGTCTTGTTCCATGAGCCGCGGCGCGCGATGAAGGCAACGTTCTGATACTCCTTCGGGAACATCTTGCCGGTATAGAAGCGCATGCCGAGGGCTGCGGTGTGTGCACCTAGCAGGGCGACCGGCGGGACGAACTCCTTGCACGAGCGGCCCCAGCCGAATTCCGGATCGGGGAAGTTGCCCTGGTGGCAGTGCGGCGAGCCGAAGTGTTCGCCCTGCTTGGTGACGCGGTTGAGTTCGTCTTCCGGAAGATCTTCCGACACCCAGTCGCGGCCGTTGTCGGTGAAGTAGAGCTGCTTGCTCGTCGGGTGCCAGTCGAAGCCGACCGTGTTGCGCACGCCGCGCACGTAGACTTCGGCGTTCTTGCCGTCGAGATCCATGCGCCGGATCTGCGCGTGGGTCTCAGTGGGGGCCACGTTGTTGCCCGGCAAGCCGACCGGAACGTAGAGCTTGTTGTCAGGGCCGACGCCGATGAACTTCCAGCCGTGGGCTTCGTCCTTCGGCAGATCGTCATAGATCATCGTCAGCTTCGGATTGTCGAGATTGTCCTCGATCTTGTCGATCTTGTGGACCTTCGACAGTTCGGCGATGTAGAGCGTGCCGTTGTGGACGGCAATGCCGTTCGGGCGATGGAGGCCCGACACCAGCGTCTTTGCTGTGCGCTTGCCGTCCTTGTTGGTGATCGCGATCACCTTGTCGACGAAGCGGCTGCCGACAAAGATGGTGCCCTTGTCGCCTTCGCGCATGGTGCGGGCGGTCGGAATACCCGATGCATAGACTTCAATATTGAAGCCTGGCGGCAGCTTCAGCTTCGCGGTCGGCAGCTTGTCGGCGGGGGCCGGGAGCGGCGGCGCCGGGATCGGCGCGAGCTTGGCGGCGGCTGCATTGTTGTCGGGTCGTCCAATCAACGGCGATCCCGGCGGCAAGGCGGGTGCCGCGGCGGGAGCCTGCGCGGTGGTTGACGGCGCAGGAGCAGCTGGAGCGGCAGCGGCCGGAGCAGGCGGCGTTGCGGCGGGCGCCGGTGTTGCCGCGGGCGCGGCCGGTGTTGCGTTGTCCGAGGCGGGCTGTTGCGCAGCTGCGTTGAGTGCGAACAAACCGGTAAAAACGCTCGCGAGCAAAAGGCTGCGCGACGAGAACGCGAAGGGCTTCATTGGAGTCTCC
>JAKFUP010000186.1 GCA_021732625.1 Hyphomicrobiales bacterium | reverse complement strand
GCGTGCGGAACGCCGGACGATGTTCGGCAACCGTGGTGACTCTGCCTGTGTGCTTCTTCCACTTTGCACGCAGGACTGCGGACGCACGATGCGTCCGGCGTTCCGCGCGCCCTCTCTTTTGAGCGGCGCGAATGAGGAACACCTCAAGCGCGCACCAGGGCGCTGGAGGACGTGAATCAGACGACGGCGCCCCCGCGCCTCAAACAACAGGGGCGATCAAACACGTGTGGAGGGAAGGCGCGGGATTTTTTTGCGCGAATGGCGCAAGCGCCAAGCGCGCGGCGCCGCAAACAACAGGGGTGATGGCGCATGTCTACTCCGTCGTCATTCCGGGATGCCCCGAAGGGGCAGACCCGGAATCCATCTCACCGCACACTCAGAGCTCTTGGAGGTATGGATTCCGGGTTCGCGCGTGAAGAACGCGCGCCCCGGAATGACGAGCGGGAGGCAAGCCCAGCAATGACGACATATCTACGAATTCGTCGCCTTCGGCGCGGCCACTTTCGCCCTCGCCTTGCGCGCCGGCTTCTTCGGCCCGCGTTCGAGCGCGGCGCTGCGACCGGCGTCGAGAATGTCCGAAGACAACGCGCCCGTCCCCGCGACGCGCGACAGCACGATCGATCCGACCATGTTGGTGAGCGCTGCGATTGCCTGCTCGCGCGCATGCTCCGGCGAACCGGGCAGTTGCGCCGAAAGGGCCGCGATCATGCGCTCGAGCTGCGCCAGAAACAGTTTGCGGGCCTTCGGCCCCTCGCGGACGATTTCAGAACCGAGCGCCGCCATGGTGCAGCCACGGCCGGGATCGTCGCGATGTTCGGCGGTAACATACTGGTTGACCAGCGCGGCGAAACGCTCGCCCTCCGGCGCCTGCTCGGCAACATCGCGCCAGCGCTGGCGCGAACCGTCCATCGCCTGGCCCAGCGCCTCGACCACCAGCGCATCGCGCGATTTGAAGTGGGCGTAGAATCCACCATGCGTGAGGCCCGCTTCCTTCATCAGATCGGCAACACCGACGCCACGCGCGCCCTTTTCACGCAACTGCACCGCCGCACTCTTGACGATCCGCGCGCGCGTTTCGGCCTTGTGATCCTTTGCGTAGCGCATCGCCGGCCCTTGAGATGATTGCAGTCCTACAAATAGACCATTTCGCCGCCGAAAAGAAGGTTGCGTTTTCAGGTATTAGCCCTGCCAACTCTGGAACCTTGCCAACTCTAGAACCTTGCCAATCCCGCAACCCAAAACACAACACACATCATCGGCGCGAGAACACCCATGGACATGCTGAACGACTATTGCGGCGTCACACGCGATGCGCGCGGCCTGGTGCGGTTGACGATCTGCAACGCGGGCAAGCTCAATATCCTCGGTTCCGCAGTGATCGATGGCGTCCGCGCCGGTCTTGAGGCCCTCGCCCGCCAGCCGGTGCGCGTGCTGGTGATCGCGGGACAAAGCGAGCGCAGCATGATCGGCGGCGCTGACATCAAGGAAATGGCGACGCTCGATCAAAAAGGCGCGGAAGCCTTCATCACGCGGCTGCGCGATCTGTGCAACGCCGCGCGCGCCTTTCCCGTCCCGGTGATCGCCCGCATACCCGGCTACAGTCTCGGCGGCGGACTTGAGTTCGCGGCCTGCTGCGATATCCGCGTCACCACACGCTCGGCGATGTTCGGCATGCCGGAAGTGAAGGTGGGCATCCCTTCGGTGATCCACGCCGCACTCCTGCCGCGCCTGATCGGATGGAGCCGCACCAATTGGCTGTTGCTGACCGGCGAGAATATCGACGCGCAGACCGCGCTGAACTGGGGACTGGTGGATGCTGTCGTGCCCGACGACGGGCTCGACGCTGAAATCGAGAAAATCGCAGCCTCGATTCTCGCATGCGGCGAGCAGGCGATCCGCGCGCAGAAGGCGCTGCTGCGGCATTGGGAAAACGTGCCGCTCGATCAGGCGATCAACGACAGCGTCAAAACCTTCGGCGAGGCGTTTTTGACCGGCGAGCCGCAGCACCACATGGGTGCCTTCGTCAATCGCAAGCGGGCGTAACCAGTCCGTGGCCGGGATCAACCGTCAGGGCCGCATCGTCATCGTCGCCACGCCCGGCGTCCGTACAGGCTCGGCCAGCCGCGCAAACTCGCAGATCAGCGAGCGCGTCTTGCGCGGGTCAATGATTTCCTCGACCCAGAACTTCTCCGCCGAACGGAACGGCGAGCGCAGCTTGTTCAGCCGATCTTCGATTTCCTTCATCTTCGCTTTCGGATCGTCGGCGGCGTCGATGTCGGCGCGATACGCAGCCTCGATTCCACCTTCGAGCGGCAGCGAACCCCAGTATGCGGAGGGCCATGCGTATCGCAGCGACAGCCGGTTGGCCGGTTGATGCACCACGCCCGCAACACCGAACGCGTTGCGAATGATGATCGTGCACCACGGCACCGTGGTCTGGTTCACCGCGGCCATCGCCCGCACGCCGTGACGAATGGTCGCCGCCTTCTCAGCTTCAAGTCCGATCATGAAGCCGGGGCAATCCATCAGATAGACCACCGGCAGATGGAAGGTTTCGGCAAGATCGACGTAGCGCACCACCTTCTGGCACGCCTCCGCGGTCCACGAGCCGCCGTAGTGATAAGGGTCGCCCGCGAGCAGCAGCACGGCGCGGCCATCGAAGCGCGCGAGACCGGCAATGATCGGGCGGCCGAAGTTCTGGCTCATCTCGAAGAACGAGCCCTTGTCGACGACCGACTCGATGATCGGCCGCATCTTGTAGATCTGTCTGCGGTTGCGCGGCACCACGCTGACCAGCGTCTCGTCGGTGCGCTCCGGATCGTCATCGCATGTGACGGTGGGCGGCAGATCGAACACCGACGACGGCAGATAGGACAGGAAGCGCCGCGCGCAGCCGAAGGCTTCTTCTTCGGTATCGACGGCGTGATCGAC
>JAKFUP010000017.1 GCA_021732625.1 Hyphomicrobiales bacterium | reverse complement strand
GGTCGCGGTGATCTTGTCCTTGGGCACGGTCCTCATCACGGCTTCGATGGTCTTGAAGACGTCTTCCGGTGTTTCCACCTCATCGTTTGCAACATCGATCACGCCGGCCTGCACCGTCTTGCCCTTGAGCAGGCCAAGCAGTTCGATCGGCACGCGCGAGTTCTTGCACTCGATCGCGACCTGCTGGATGCTGCTTTTGGCGATGGTCGGGAATGTCTCTTCATACTGACGCCACTCGCCGCCAAGCGTCTTCTTCCAGTCGTCGTTGGCCTTGATGCCGTAGCCGTAGCAGATGTGAACGGCGGTCGCGCACTTCAGCCCCTTGGCCGCGCGCTCAAGCGCCTCGACGCCCCAGTCGCGCACCTCGTCCATGTAGACGTTGAACGCCGGCTCATCGAACTGGATCATGTCGACGCCGTCAGCTTCCAGCGCTTTCACTTCCTGATTGAGCAGGTCGGCGAACGCGAAAGCCATCTTCACCTTGTCGCCGTAGTACTGGTCGGCAATGGTGTCGATGATGGTCATCGGACCGGGGACGGTGAACTTCAGCTTCCGCGTCGTATGGGCGCGCGCGGCCTTGGCTTCGAGTGCGTGGACGCGGCCCTTCAACTGCAGCGGCGCGACGACCTGCGGCACCATCGCCTTGTAGCGATCTTTCCGGATTCCGATCTCGACCTTGTGCGCGAAATCGATGCCCTCGACGCGCTCCAGAAAGCCGTGAACGAAGTGTTGCCGGGCCTGCTCACCCTCGGTGACGATATCGATCCCGGCGTCTTCCTGCATCTTCACGGCGAGCAGCGTGGCGTCGCGCTTGGCGGCGTTGAGTTCGTCGCCTTGCATTTTCCACGGCGCCCAGAGCTTGTTCGGCTCGGCGAGCCATTCGGGCTTCGGCAACGAGCCGGCGACGGTGGTCGGAAACAGCATGGGCGTGTCCTCGGAGCTTGTTTTGGTTGCGGGTTGAGTGCCACGTCGCGGGACCTGCGTAAATCCGTCAATGGTCACATTATCGTTCGCCCACCGTCTCGCGCTGATGCGTCGTCCCCGCGAACGCGGGGACCCGTACGCCGTGCAATTGATTGAGTGGGGTGAAGGCACACGCTCTCACTCAAATAAAAGCGGCGGAGGTTATGGGTCCCTGCTTTCGCAGGGACGACGCGGACTTGCTGGCTATTTCAAAAGCCGGGGCTAGGATAGGTACTCAAGAAACAGCGGACAACGCCGCCATGATCGAATTCTTTTACGACTGTTCGAGCCCGTGGACTTATCTCGCGTTCCACAACATCCAGCCGCTGGCGGTGGAGACCAGAACCGCGATTTCATGGCGGCCTATTCTGGTCGGCGGCATCTTCAACAGCGTCAATCCCAGCGTCTACGCGATGCGCGAGAATCCGGTGCCGGCGAAGTGGCGCTACATGCTGAAAGACCTCGGCGACTGGGCGCGCTCGTCAGGTTTGGCGATCAGGATGCCGCCGAGCGTGTTTCCGGTGAACAGCGTGAAGGCGATGCGTGGCTGTATTTATCTCGAGGCCGAAGGCAAGCAGGTGGCGTTCGCGATCGCCGCATTCGAAGCCTATTGGGGGCAGGATCAGGACATCTCGCAGGATGCGGTGCTGGTGAAAATCTGCGAGCGTGTTGGCGTCGACCCAGTAAAGTTCATGGCCGGGATCGGCCAGCAAGCGGTGAAAGATCAGCTCAAGATCAACACCGACGAGGTGATTGCGCGCGGCGGCTTCGGCTCGCCGACGATCTTCGTCAACACCACCGACATGTATTTCGGCAACGACCGCATGCCGTTGATCCGCGAGGCGCTGATGCGTGGCAACCAGTCTTCGGCCGCTTGAGTAGAGTAAATGCCCAAAGCAATGTTTAAGGCCGTGGTCTGCCGCGAACTCGGCCCGCCTGAAACGCTCAGGCTCGAGACGTTTGATTCACAGCCGCTCAAGCATGGAGAGGTTCGCGTCGCCGTGCGCGCGGCCGGGATCAATTTCCCCGACATCCTGATGGCGGCGGGGCAATACCAACTCAAACCTGACCTGCCGTTCACGCCCGGTATGGAGTCGGCGGGCGATGTGGTCGAGATCGCGGGCGAGGCCGGTGGAGTGAAAGTCGGTGACCGCGTCATCGTCAAGCTGCGTCACGGCGGCTATGCCAGCGAGGTCGTGATCGAGCCCTCACAGCTTTCGCCGCTGCCGTCAACATTCGATTATGCGCAAGGCGCGACGTTCCTTGCCGCGCACGGCACGGCGTGGCACGCGCTGCACGATCGCGCGCAGATCAAGCCGGGAGAAACGCTGCTGGTGCATGGCGCGGGTGGTGGCGTCGGTCTTGCGGCGGTCGAGCTTGGCAAGATCGCGGGCGCGAACGTGATCGCGGCTGCGTCCAGCGAGGAGAAGCTTGCCATTGCGAAAGTGCGTGGCGCGGATCACGGCGCGCTCTACAGCCGCGAACCGTTTCGTGACGCGGTGAAGCGCATCACCGGCGGGCGCGGGGCTGACGTGGTGTTCGATCCGGTCGGCGGCGCAATCTTCGAGGAGAGCCAGCGCTGCATCGCGTATGGTGCACGCATACTCGTGGTCGGATTCACCGGCGGCGTCGGGCTCGCACGCACCAACCTCATCCTCATCAAAGGGGCGAGTGTGCTTGGCGTGCGGGCAGGCGAGGCGGTGCGCCGCGAACCGGCGCTGGCCGAAGCTCGTTTTGCCGACCTGACCAAGCTCGCCGAAGCGCGGCGTATTGCGCCGAACATCTCGCATCGCCTGCCGCTGGAGAATGTCGCTGAGGCAATGCGGCTCCTGATTGACCGCAAGGCAATCGGGCGTGTGGCGCTGATGGTGGATTGATTGTTTTCCCTCCCCCTTGTGGGGAGGGTGGCTGGCCGAAGGCCAGTCGGGTGGGGGACAAAGATCGTTGATGGCGACTTGGAGTTGGTACCCCCACCCTGGCCTCCGCTTCGCTCGGCCGTCCCTCCCCACAAGGGGGAGGGAT
>JAKFUP010000096.1 GCA_021732625.1 Hyphomicrobiales bacterium | reverse complement strand
TTCTTCGGCGTCGTCTTGCTCCAGTCGATCTTTTGGGCATTCGCGCGCGCCGCCGGCAACGACAACCGCGTCTTGTTGCGCTGAGCTTCGGCGTGAACGGTTGCAATCTTCAAATATTCGTCGCGAACGTCACGCGCATAGCCCGCCGCGCGATCCGGCGACAGCAGGGACGAGGCGACGCCGACCGCGCGGCTGGCGTCATTCACATGCACCACCGGTCCTCGTTGGTAGTTCGGGTCGATCTTTACGGCGGTATGCACGCGGCTCGTGGTTGCGCCGCCGATCAGCAGAGGCATCTCCATGCCCTGGCGCTGCATCTCGGCTGCAAGGAAGCTCATCTCGTCGAGCGACGGCGTGATCAGGCCAGAAAGCCCGATGATATCGGCGTTCTCTGCCTTTGCAGTTTCGATGATCTTTGCGGCCGGCACCATGACGCCGAGATCGATCACCTCGAAATTGTTGCACTGGAGCACGACGCCGACGATGTTCTTGCCGATGTCGTGGACGTCGCCCTTCACGGTGGCGAGAACGATCTTGCCGGCCGAGTTGCGGCCGTCGGTGGCAACGCCGTTCGCCTTGTTGCGCGCCTTTTCCTCTTCCATGAACGGCATCAGGTAGGCGACCGCCTGCTTCATCACGCGCGCGGACTTCACCACCTGCGGCAAGAACATCTTTCCGTCGCCAAAAAGATCGCCGACGATATTCATGCCGTCCATCAACGGTCCTTCGATCACCAGCAGCGGCCGATCCACCGACAAACGCGCGGCCTCGGTATCGTCCTCGATGAATTCGGTGATGCCGTTAACCAGCGCGTGACTGAGCCGTTTTTGCACCGGCCATTCGCGCCAGGCGAGATCGGCTTCCTTGACCTGCTTTTCCTGGCCGCGGAATTTTTCCGCAAGCTGCAGCAGCCGCTCGGATGCGCCGGGATCGCGATTGAGCACCACGTCTTCGCAGACCTGACGCAATTCGGGATCAAGGTCGTCGTAGATCGCCATCTGCCCGGCATTGACGATGCCCATGTCCATGCCGGCCTTGATGGCGTGATACAGAAACACCGAATGCATCGCCTCTCGCACCGGCTCGTTGCCGCGGAACGAGAACGACAGGTTCGAGACGCCGCCGGAAATATGAGCGCCCGGCAGGTTCTGCCGGATCCAGCGCACAGCCTCGATGAAATCGACGCCGTAGTTATTGTGCTCCTCGATGCCGGTGGCGATGGCGAAGATGTTCGGATCGAAGATAATGTCTTCCGGCGGGAAACCGATCTTCGTCGTCAGCAGGTCGTAAGCGCGTTTGCAGATTTCGGTCTTGCGCGCGAACGTATCGGCCTGTCCCACTTCGTCGAACGCCATCACGACGACAGCCGCACCATGACGGCGCGCGATGGTCGCTTCGTGCAGAAACTTCTCTTCGCCTTCCTTCATCGAGATCGAGTTGACGATAGGCTTGCCCTGCACGCATTTCAGGCCGGCCTCGATCACCGAGAACTTCGATGAGTCGACCATCACCGGCACGCGGGCGATGTCGGGCTCCGACGCGACCAGATTGAGGAATTCGATCATCGCCTGCTGCGAGTCCAGCAGGCCCTCGTCCATGTTGATGTCGATGACCTGTGCGCCGTTCTCGACCTGATCGCGGGCGATCTTCAGCGCGGCAGTGTAATCGCCTGCGGTGATCAGCTTGCGGAATTTCGCCGAGCCCGTGACGTTGGTGCGTTCGCCGACGTTGACGAAGGGAATCGACGGCGTGAGTACAAATGGCTCTAGACCCGAGAGCCGCAGATGTGGCGTCAGCTCTGCGATGACGCGCGGTTTGTGCGGAGCGACGGCAGCAGCGATGGCCGCGATATGATCCGGGGTGGTGCCGCAGCAGCCGCCGACGATGTTGACGAGACCGGCCTGCGCGAACTCGCCGATCAGGCCCGCCATGAATTCCGGGCTCTCGTCGTATGCGCCGAACTCGTTCGGCAGTCCGGCGTTCGGATAAGCGCAGACCAGTGTATCGGCGACGCGGCCAATGTCGGCGACGTGCGCGCGGAGATCCTCTGCGCCGAGCGCGCAATTGAAGCCGATCGAGACCGGATCGGCATGACGCACCGAATACCAGAATGCTTCCGGTAATTGGCCGGACAGCAAGCGTCCCGACTTGTCGGTGATCGTGCCCGAGATCATCACCGGCACATGGATGCCGCGTGCCTCGCAGATTTCGGAGATGGCGTAGAGCGCCGCCTTGGCGTTCAGCGTGTCGAAGATGGTTTCGACCAGCAGCATGTCCGCGCCGCCGTCGAGCAGGCCGTTGATCTGCTCGCTGTAGGAGATGCGCAGCTCGTCGAACGTCACCGCGCGATAGCCGGGGTTACCGACGTCCGGTGAGATCGACGCGGTACGGTTGGTCGGTCCAAGCGCGCCGGTGACGAAGCGCGGCTTGCCGTCCTCAGCCTCGACGGTCTTTGCTGCCGCGCGCGCGAGCTTGGCGCCCTGCAGGTTCAATTCATAGGCCAAGTCCGACAGGTCGTAGTCGGCTTGCGCGATCGATGTCGACGAAAACGTGTTGGTCGCGACAATGTCCGCTCCCGCGCGCAGATATTCGGCGTGAATGGCTTCGATCTTCTCGGGTTGGGTCAGGATCAGGAGGTCGTTGTTACCGCGCACGTCGCGATGGAAGTCCTTGAAGCGCTCGCCGCGAAATCCAGCCTCGTCCAGTTTCAGTTCCTGAATCATCGTGCCCATCGCGCCGTCGAGCACGAGAATGCGTTCACGCGCGAGCGCGCGGAGGCGGGTTTCGGTTTTGGATTTTTTATCAGTCATGAACTCGTCTGCTTAATTCCAACGTCATGGCCGGGCTTGTCCCGGCCATCCCGCTTATGAAAGGCCATCCTGCTTATGAGGGCCATGTCTCTGTGATCGGGATCACCGGGACAAACCCGGTGATGACATGAAAAATTTAGATATCAGCGTTATCACGCTGCCCTCTGTGAACCGTTGGCGCGGAAGCCAAGCAGATGGCTGATCGCGAATACGAGATCGGCCCGGTTCATGGTGTAGAAATGAAAGTTATCGACGCCGTTCTTGAACAGCTTCTGCA
>JAKFUP010000062.1 GCA_021732625.1 Hyphomicrobiales bacterium | reverse complement strand
GATGACGGCTTCATACGCAAGTTAAACAGACGTCATGAACCCGCCTTCGGCAGGTTCAAACCATTGATTTCCCCCAGATATTTGCAGGCCGCTTTCTACGCGAGCGCCCGCTGCTCCCTCTCCCCGCGTGCGGGGAGAGGTGACACAGCCGTTGGTTCGGCGCGAATAAACTTTTGATTCTGTGCTGCCCGCTTTCTGATCGCACCGGATCAAGTCCGGTACGCATGCCACGAGCGCAACCGCGCTTGTTGACCCTGCGCACAAACCAACGCAAACCCGCCAAACGCGATTTTCCGAGAGCCTTGCCGGGCGGCACGCATGTCAAACCGTTTCAGCTCCGCCATCACATGGCTGAGCAACCAGCCTTATGTGCTGCTGACGCTGACGCCGCTGTTCTGGGCGGGCAATGCCGTGCTCGGCCGTGGCGTCGCCGGCGATATTCCGCCTGTCGCGCTGTCGTTCCTGCGCTGGACGTTTGCGTTTCTGATCGTGCTGCCGTTCGCATGGCCACATCTGAAGCGCGACTGGCCCCTGATCCGCGAAAAACTGGGGCTGATGATCGCGCTGTCGCTGATCGGGGTCAGCGCCTTCAACACGCTGCAATACTGGGCGCTGGAGCATACCCAGGCTCTCAATGCGCTGCTGGTTCAATCGTCCGGTCCGCTGTTCGTTGCGATCTTCTCGCTGATCATCCTCGGCGTCCGGCTGACGGCAGGACAGGCGCTCGGCATTATCGTCTCGTTGTTGGGTGTGCTGGTGATCCTGCTGCGCGGCGACGTGACCGCGCTGTCCAAAATCGAACTGAACAAGGGCGACATTATCTTTATCGTGGCGCTGGCGATTTTCGGTCTGTATTCGGCGCTGTCGGTGAAGCGGCCGAAGATTCATGAACTCTCGTTCGTGGGATTCACCTTCGGCTGCGGCGCATTCTGCCTGATCCCGCTGTTCGTGTGGGAGCAGATGACGCGCGGCGGATTCAGCCTGACACTGCCGAACCTGTCTGCGCTGGCCTATGTCGCGATCTTCCCGTCGATCGCCGCGTATCTCTGCTTCAATCGCGGCGTCCAGTTGATCGGCACCAATCGCGCAGCACCCTTCTTTCATCTGATCCCGGTGTTCGGATCGGTGATGGCGATCGGTTTTCTCGGCGAACGGATTCAGCTCTATCACATCGCCGGTTATGTGCTGGTGATCGCCGGCGTCATCATCGCCGCGCGCAGGCAATCGCCCGGCACAACAAACCCGGCCGCCGAAACGTAGTTCGGGGAACGTTCAGCCTGCGTGCATGGCAGCGATCCCGTGACGGCGGTTGCTGAAAACAGTCAAATCGGTGCTACTTGGGCATCATGTCTCTCGACGCGGTTCCAGCCGCATTGCCCGCAACGCCTCCCCGTTCGCCGATCAGCTGGTGCCGCCGATCTGAAGTTCCTGCAACCTTGCCGCAAATTCAGCATCAGGAACTTCAGATCGACCAGCGGCACCAGAGCCAAATATTCTCCAGTGCCCCTTTGTTTCCGAAGTTCGTGTGATGAGTTGCCGCAATACTTCACGAACTTCGGAAACGGGGCACTGGCTCAACAACCAGCCTTATTTGTTGCTCAGCCTGACCTCGCTGTTCTGGGCGGGAAACATCGTGCTCGGCCGTTTCGTCGCCGGACAGGTGCCGCCGATGACGCTGTCGTGCATCCGCTGGGGCGGCTCGATGCTGCTGTTGCTGCCGTTCGCGTGGCCGCACCTGAAGAACGACTGGCCGGTTCTGCGCCGCAACCTGCCGCTGATGCTGATTCTGTCGGCGACTGGCTTTGCTGCCAACAACGCGCTGTCTTACGCCGGGCTGCAATACACCGAGGCGCTGAACGCGCTCTTGATCCAGTCATCGGGGCCACTGTTTGTGGCGCTGTGGTCGCTGGTTCTGTTCGGCGTGCGGCTGACGCGCGGTCAGGCGCTCGGCATCACGCTGTCGCTGATCGGCGTGCTGGTCATCATCCTGCGCGGCGACATCAGCGCGTTGGCTGCGATCCAGTTCAACATCGGCGATGTGATGTTCGCCGGGGCGCTGCTGGTGTTCGGCATCTACTCGGCGCTGATGCCGAAGCGGCCGCCGGTGCATCTGTTGTCGCTGATCGCCTTCACCACCGGCTGCGGCGCGCTGCTGCTGATGCCGTTCATGATCTGGGAAATCATTACAGGCTATACATTGAAGGCCGATGCCCTGACCGCGGCGACGCTGGTCTACGTGGTGATCTTTCCATCGGCACTGGCCTACCTGTTTTTCAACCGCGGCATCGCCCTGATCGGCCCCAACCGCGCAGCGCCGTTCTTTCATCTGGTGCCGGTGTTCGGCTCGGTGATGGCGATCGCCCTGCTTGGCGAGAAGCTGCGGTTGTTTCACATTGCCGGTTACGTGCTGGTGCTGGCCGGTATCGCCATTGCATCGCGGCAGGCCGCGGCGAAAAAAATCTGACGTTCCCCGGAACTAAATCGCCCTAGCGCCGTTTTCCGCCGATCCGTCCGCGATTTTTTGCGCTGATTCGACGGCGTGGACGCGATCTTTGCAGGGCTGGCAGTGGCCGAGTATGTTTCGTTGAGTCACGACGTTAGCCGCCGGGGGGCGCGCTTGCCAAGGTTTTCACTTCCGTCCCGCCTGGCGTTGCTGGTGGCGGGGACAACGCTTCCGCTGATCTTGTTTGCGGGCGTGATTACCTATCAAGGCTACGAAAAGGACCGCGAGCAGGCGGCGACCCGCGTGGTCGAAGCCACGCGCAGCATCCGCATCGTGCTCGACGCCGAGTTGCAGCGCATGGTCGGCGGCCTGCAGGTCATGTCTCTGACCAATGCTCTGCGCAACGGCGATTTCGGTAGCTTCCGGCGCATCGCCCATGGCTTTCTCGAACAATACGACGGTGGGGTTCTGCTGATCGCCGACCGCGAGGGGCGGCAATTGTTCTCGTCGGTGACCGACGACGTCGCCAATCTGCCGGTGCGCAACAATCAAGACGTCGTCAAAAAAGTGTTCGAGACCGGCAAGCCGGTGTTCTCAGATCTGTTCAAGGGCGCCGTGCTCAACAAGAGCATCGTCACCGTCGAAGTACCGGTGTTCCGGGACGGTCA
>JAKFUP010000216.1 GCA_021732625.1 Hyphomicrobiales bacterium | reverse complement strand
TTGGCCCGTCCTGCACGCGCACCACCGCGGCATCGCCACCGGGACGTTGCAGCGTGTTACCGCCGATGACGTGATCGTATTGCTCCCACACCCAGCGCTTCGAGCAGAGGTCCGGCGTCGCGATCAGTTTCTCCAGCGCATCGGCGATGGGCATCGGCGGTTTGATCTCGCGCGCGGCGATGACAGGCCTGGGCTCGCTCGGCACATGCGGGCGATCGTACAGCGGCGCTTCGTCGCCAAGCTCCTTGATCGGCAGATCCACCATCACCTCGCCGCCGTGCTTCACCACAAAGCGCTTCGTCGGCGTGGTGTAACCGACCACGGCGAAATCGAGACCCCACTTCTTGAAGATCGCCTCGGCTTCCTTTTCCTTCTCGGGCTTGAGCACCATGAGCATGCGCTCCTGGCTTTCCGAGAGCATCATCTCGTAGGCGCTCATGCTCTCTTCGCGCGTCGGCACGTGATCGAGAATGAGATCGACGCCGAGATCGCCTTTCGCACCCATCTCCACCGCCGAGCATGTGAGACCGGCCGCACCCATGTCCTGAATCGCGATCACGCAGTCCGCGGCCATGATTTCGAGACACGCTTCGAGCAGCAGCTTCTCCGCGAACGGATCGCCGACCTGCACGGTCGGGCGCTTCTCGGCGGAGTCGTCATCGAACTCGGCGGACGCCATGGTCGCGCCGTGAATGCCGTCGCGGCCGGTCTTGGAGCCGAGATAGACGATCGGCATATTAACGCCGCTTGCTGCCGCGTAGAAAATCTTAGTCGTTTCGGCGAGGCCGACCGCCATCGCGTTGACGAGAATGTTGCCGTCATAGCGCGTATGGAAGCGCGTCTGCCCGCCCACCGTCGGCACGCCGAATGAGTTGCCATAGCCGCCAACACCCGCAACCACACCCGACACCAGATGCCGCGTGCGCGGATGTTTCGGATCGCCGAAGCTTAGCGCATTGAGGCACGCAATGGGGCGCGCGCCCATGGTGAACACGTCGCGCAGAATGCCGCCGACGCCGGTGGTCGCGCCCTGATACGGCTCGATGAAGCTCGGATGGTTGTGGCTCTCCATCTTGAACACGACCGCAAGCCCGTCGCCGATATCGATGACGCCAGCGTTCTCGCCCGGCCCCTGAATCACCCACGGCGCTTTCGTCGGCAATCCGCGCAGATGGATGCGCGACGACTTGTACGAGCAGTGCTCGTTCCACATCGCCGAGAAGATGCCGAGTTCGGTGAAGCTCGGCTCGCGGCCGATCAGCTTGAGGATACGTTCATACTCGTCCGGCTTGAGGCCGTGGCTGGCGACGAGATCAGGCGTGATTTTCGGCTCGTTTCGCATCGTAAAATTCAACTCCAGCCAAGGACTCTATTTAAGGAGTACGGACCATGCGGAAAAGGCTCTTTTCGCCGTTCTCCCCGTGGTTTGCATGGCTTTTGCAGGTCTTATGCGGACGTTATGCGCTCAACGGGTTTACAGACGGCGCCAAGCCCGATTTAACCGCGCAGATTGAACGCACCTGCCGCTGATTTCAGGAGTCCGTCCGTGACCGACGCCCCGCCGCCAAGCATGGCCACCCGCCGACCCGACCTGTTCATTGCCACCGAGGGCGAGTTCACCGGCTGGCGGACCTGGACCCGCGATACGTTCGAATCCAGCAACGGGCCGTTCTGGCACAAGATCGAGGACGACGGCCGGGTGCGCTGCGCCTTCCGCGTCGAACAGAAACACCTCAACGGCATGCGCGCGGTCCACGGCGGCTGCTACATGACGTTCGCCGACTATTCCCTGTTCGCTTTCGCTTCGCGCGAGCTTCAGGGCCCGGCCGTGACCGTGTCGTTCTCGGGCGAGTTTCTCGATGCCGCGCATGAGGGCGACCTGATTGAGGCCAAGGGTGAAATCACCCGCGCCGGTGGCTCACTGATCTTCCTGCGCGGCATGCTCCATTGTGGCGAACGGCCGCTGTTCTCGTTCTCGGCGACGATCAAGCGCGTGAAGCGGAAAATGCCTGCTGGCGAACCGCCGCCCGGCTAGCATAAAGATACAATTGCGCGATCCAATCCGAGCCAATCGCGTATATAAAATCGCGGCGCTTGACGGTTCCAGCCAGGTCTGGTTTGGGGCGATAGCGGAAATTCGAATACGATCTGTGGAGGAGGAAGCATGGCGCGCAATATTCTGATCCTTGGAGCTTCTTACGGTTCCCTGCTGGGGACGAAGCTGCTGATGGCAGGTCACAACGTCACCCTGGTTTGCCGGAGGAATACTGCGGAGCTGATCAATCGCGAAGGCACCGAAGTTCGCATCAAGCTGCGCGATGAGCCGACGCATCGGTCGATCTTTTCGCGCGACCTGCCCGGCAAGCTGGACGCGACCTCTCCCGAAAAGGTCGATCTGTCTCGTTACGACCTCGTTGCGCTTGCCATGCAGGAGCCGCAATACACTAACCACACGATCCGGGTTCTGATGATCAAGATTGCCGCGGCCGAGCTGCCGTGTCTTTCGATCATGAACATGCCGCCTCTGCCCTACCTCAAACGAATTCCGTCGCTCGCGGAGATGGATCTCGAAGAGGCTTATACCAATGCCCAGGTATGGGAACGCTTCAAGCCGGGGCTGGTCACTCTGTGCTCGCCCGATCCGCAGGCTTTCCGTCCGCCGGAAGAGCCGGCCAACGTGCTTCATGTCGGCCTGCCGACCAATTTCAAGGCCGCAACATTTGCTGACGAAGCCCATAACGTGCTGCTTCGGGAGCTGGAAACGGACATCGATGCGGTGACGCTGGACGGTCAGGATGTTCCGGTGAAGCTGAAAGTGTTCGATTCGTTGTTCGTCCCGCTGGCGAAATGGTCGATGCTGCTGACCGGCAATTATCGCTGCATCACGCCGACCGACCCTCAATCGATCCGCAATGCGGTGCATGGCGATGTGAAGCTCTCGCAATCGATCTACACCCATGTCGATGCCATCGCGCGGCGGCTGGGAGCCGACCCGCAAGATCAGGTGCCATTCGAGAAATACGCCAAGGCGGCGGAAAGTCTTCTCAAGCCGTCGTCCGCGGCCCGCGCTGTGGCCAGTGGCGCACCCTTCATTGAGCGGGTTGATCTGCTGGTGAAGCTGATCTCGCATGAACTGG
>JAKFUP010000053.1 GCA_021732625.1 Hyphomicrobiales bacterium | reverse complement strand
GGCGCGTGGTCCACCTCGGCGCAGATTCTCGACGAGCTTGCCGAAGAAGGCCACGAATTCCCGAAGAAAATTCTGGAATGGCGTCAGGTCTCGAAATTGAAATCGACCTATACCGACGCGCTGCCCGAATACGTCAATCCGCAGACGAAGCGCGTTCACACGACGTATTCGCTCGCCGCAACGACGACGGGCCGCCTGTCTTCGAACGAACCCAACCTGCAAAATATTCCAGTCCGCACCGAGGAAGGCCGCAAAATACGAAAGGCCTTCGTCGCGACGCCGGGCCACAAGCTCGTGTCAGCCGACTACTCGCAGATCGAATTGCGGCTGCTCGCGGAGATCGCCGATATTCCGTCGCTGAAGAATGCGTTCACCGAAGGCCTCGACATTCACGCCATGACGGCGTCAGAAATGTTCGGCGTGCCGATCAAGGGCATGCCGGCGGATATCCGCCGGCGCGCCAAGGCGATCAACTTCGGCATCATTTACGGCATATCCGCCTTCGGGCTTGCCAATCAGCTTGGCATTCCGCGCGAGGAAGCCTCCGCCTACATCAAGAAATATTTTGAGCGCTTCCCCGGCATCCGCGCCTACATGGACCAGACCCGCGATTTCTGCCGCGAGACCGGCTATGTCGAAACGATCTTCGGCCGCAAATGCCATTACCCGGACATCAAGGCCTCGAATCCATCGATCCGCGCGTTCAATGAACGCGCCGCGATCAACGCACGGCTGCAAGGCTCAGCCGCAGACATCATCCGCCGCGCCATGATCCGCATGGAGGGCGCGCTGGCCGCGAAAAAATTATCGGCGCAGATGCTGTTGCAGGTCCACGACGAGCTGATTTTCGAAGTGCCGGACAAGGAAGTCGAAAAGACGCTGCCGGTGATTCAGAAGGTCATGGAAGACGCGCCGTTCCCGGCGGTCGTGCTGTCCGTGCCGTTGCAGGTCGATGCCCGCGCCGCGACCAACTGGGACGAAGCGCATTGAGATTGTCATTCCGGACAGCGCGAACGCGCTGATCCGGAATCCATCGATCCACAAGCTCTGAGTTCGCCGAAGATTGGATTCCGGGTTCGACCTTCGGTCGCCCCGGAATGACGGCTGCGCCGCACAAAGAGAGGGAGGACGAAACTAAACGAACTCCACGTCAAAGCCCTTCTTCACCTTCGGGCGCTCCATCAGTGTTTTGTACCAGCGGCCGACGTTCGGATAATCGTCGAACGACACCTTGTGGCGCTCGTGACGCCAGGCCCAGCCGACAATGGCGAAGTCTGCGACCGACAACGCCCCGGCAACGAATTCGCGATCCGCAAGCTGCTTGTCGAGTACGCCGTACAGCCGGCGCGTTTCCTTCAAGTAACGCTCAAGACCATAGCGGCGGTCTTCTTCCTTCTCGACCTGGAGGAAGTGATGCGCCTGGCCCGGCATCGGACCGAAGCCGCCCATCTGCCACATCAGCCATTCCAGCACCGGGATTCGCTCGCGGAAATCTTTCGGCAGAAACTTGCCGGTCTTCTCGCCGAGATAGAGCAGGATCGCACCGGATTCGAACACACTGACCGGCTTACCACCCGGACCGTCGGGATCGACAATCGCGGGAATCCGGTTGTTCGGGCTGATCTTGAGAAAGGCCGGCGCAAACTGTTCATCCTTGGAAATATTGATTGGATGAATCTTGTAGGGCAGGTCCATTTCTTCCAGCGCAACGCTGATTTTGCGGCCGTTCGGTGTGTTCCAGGTATAGAAGTCGATGGTCATTGGTGGCCTTTTCTATTGAGCGCAAATTTGGGTCGTCCCTGCGAAAGCAGGGACCCATACGCCGTGGCGCTGAGGTTAAGCCGGAGCTGACGATATCAGTATACGGCTTGATCGGAGGCTATGGGTCCCGGCTCGCGCGCAACGGCGCTTGGCCGGGACGACGGTGGACAAGGTTCAGGGTGCGCGATCCGCTATGGAATGTCCACGCAGTGCCCTGTAAATTCGACCGAAATACCGTCCAGAAGAGATCAAGCCTTTGTCAATTTCAGCATCCCGCGCGCGTCTCGCCAAAATCATCACCGCCCGTTCATTCGGCCGCGGCGAGATCACGCTGGCCTCGGGCCGCAAGAGCGATTTCTACTTCAACCTGAAACCGACGATGCTCGATCCGGAGGGCGCGGCCTTGCTGGCCGAACTCACCTTCGACGCGCTGAAAGACGACAACCTCGATTACATCGGCGGGCTCGAGATGGGTGCGGTGCCGCTCGCCGGCGCCATCGCGCAGCTCTCATGGATGAAAGGCTATCCGATCGCGGCGTTCTTTGTGCGCAAGAAGCCGAAAGAGCATGGCGCGAAGCTGGCCATTGAGGGGCTCGCAAAGAGTGAGACCTTGAATGGCAAGCGCGTCGTTATCGTTGAGGACGTCACCACCACCGGCGGTTCAGCGTTAAAGGCCGTGGAGTCCGTGCGAGAAGCCGGTGCGGAGGTCGCGCTGGTGTTCACCATGATCGATCGCGATGAAGGTGCGGATGTGACCTTCAGGGAAGCGGGCGTGCCGTTCCGGTCCCTGTACAAGGCTGGCGAGTTTCTCGCTGCCAAGCCGTAGTATCTCTCCTGACGACGACATCGCAGGCAATAGAGGATTGATGCAATGAAAAAGGCAATTGGTTTTGCCGCGCTCGCCGTCGCGGCGCTCGTGCTCCCCTCGCCTGCTTTTGCCGCCGAGGCGCTGGACGGCGCGAAGCTGTCGATCCTGTGGGCGTTGCCGTTCGTTGCGATCCTGCTGTGCATCGCCACCGGCCCGGTGCTCTATCCGCATCTGTGGGAGCATCATTACGACAAGTTCTCGCTCGCGATCGGCGCGCTCGTCGTGCTGCCGCTGCTGATCAGCACCGGCCCTTCCGTCGCCGCGGCGACCATCGCGCATACCGCCCTGCTCGAGTATATGCCGTTTATTCTGCTGCTACTGGCGCTGTTCACGACCGCAGGTGGCATCTACCTCAAAGGCAACATGCACGATAGCGTGTTCACCAACACGGTGTTGCTCGCGATCGGTGGCGTGATGGCGAGCGTGGTCGGCACCACCGGCGCATCGATGATCCTGATCCGTCCGCTGATCCGCGCCAATGACGACCGCAAATACAACGCCCACGTCGTGGTTTTTTTCATCTTCATCGTCGCCAATATCGGCGGCGCGCTGTCGCCGCTCGGCGATCCG
>JAKFUP010000206.1 GCA_021732625.1 Hyphomicrobiales bacterium | reverse complement strand
CGTCTTTGGCGACGGGAGCAGGCGCTCTGTTGGGACGACGAATGGGATGTTCTCCAGAATTGTTGACGATAGGGGTGAGTTTGAAGCATTCAGCGCGTCCGGGCAAGGACGCCGATGCTTCCGCGGCGACGGAAAAGCCCGTCGCTGCTGGGCTTTCACATAGAGCGGCGGGCGGTATTGCGCAAGCGTCCGGGGATAGCAACACTGGGTCGACTGCTGAAAAGATTAAGGGAATTCCTTCATGGAGGCGAAGCTCGCCCCGCCGGTGTTTGTTGAGGTCGGAACAGGGGCACCCCGCCGGATCGCCGTCCGCCAGCGTGCCGGAACCGGGCCGGGGCTGATCTGGCTCGGCGGTTTCAAGTCGGACATGAAGGGCACCAAGGCGCAGGCGCTCGATGACTGGGCGCAGCAAAGCGGCCGGGCCTATGTGCGGTTCGACTATTCGGGGCATGGCGAATCCAGCGGCGATTTCGGCGACGGCACCATTGGCCAGTGGCTGGAGGAAAGCCTCGCGGTCTACAGCGCCTTTTGCGACGGACCGCAGCTTCTGATCGGCTCGTCGATGGGCGGCTGGATGGCGCTGCTGCTGGCGCGGGAAATCGCGCGCGCGAGCATGATCCCGAAAAGTGGGCACCGGTTTTCGGACCAGATCATGCTCAATGACAAGACCACAAAATCACTCGCGCCGCTGGCGGGCATCGTTCTGATCGCGCCCGCGCCCGATTTCACCGAAGAGCTGATGTGGAAAAACATGTCGCCCGAGGTGAAATCCGAGATCGAGACCAAGGGCGTCTGGCATCGTCCGTCGGACTATGGCGATCCATATCCGATCACGAAAACGCTGATCGAGGAGGGGCGCAATCATCTGTTGCTCGGCAACGCGATCAATACCGGATGCCCGGTGCGCATCCTGCAAGGCGCGCAGGACCCGGACGTGCCATGGCAACATGCGTTCGCGCTGACGCACCGGCTGCCGAGCGACGACGTGGTGCTGACGCTGATTCAGGATGGCGATCATCGCCTGTCGCGGCCGCAGGACGTTGCGCGGATCATCGCGTCGATCGAGGAGTTTTAATCCCTCCGTCATTCTGGGACGCGCCAGTTGGCGCGGGCCCGGAATCCATACGCCCTGTGGTAATGAGGAGTTAGGCGGGGGCGGAACAACGCCTACCGGTTGCAACAATGTAGGCAGGGATTATGGATTCCGGGCTCACTCGCGGAGCCTGTCGTCGGGCTCGCCGAAGGCGAGACCCGGTGGCTGGTGCCCCGGAATGACGAGTCAGGGAGAAACAAACATGAGCCCGCAAACGCTTTTGAAAACATTCTGCGACGCGGTCGAGCGGCATGACGGCAAGGCGTTCGCCGCGCTGTTCACCGAAGATGGCACCTATCACGACGTGTTCTACGGCGCGTTCACCGGCCGTGCAAAAATCGCCGAGATGATCGACGACTGGTTCTATCGCACGGCGTCCGAGTTTCGCTGGGACATGCACGATCCGGTCAGCGACGGGCGCACGCTCTATGCGCGCTATACCTTCAGCTACAAATCAAAATTGCCGGAAGCCAAGGGCGCTCGCGCGATGTTCGAGGGCGTTGCCATCGTCACTCTCAAGGACGGACTGATCGCGGAGTATCACGAGGTTGCTAACCCGGCGACCGGCTTCGTCGATATGAACTTCGCGCCGGAGCGGATCGCCAAGATCGTGGCGAAGCAGGGTGCGGCGCTCAAAGCGCGGCCTGAAATGGCGAGGCATGTGAAGGTTTAGGGCTGATTGTTATCCCTCCCCCTTGTGGGGAGGGTCGGCCGAGCGAAGCGGAGGCCGGGGTGGGTGGAGTTTCCGAAGAGCCCCCACCCGGCGCTCCGTTCGCTTTGCTCACTCGCGCCAACCTCCCCACGCTTCGCGGAGGAGGGAGCTTGCGAACGTCGCGATCAATTAGAGTGTGACGCCACCCACTCGCCCCGCACCGCATCGTCGCTTTCGCGTGTGCGGTGCTCATTGGCCAGCGCTGAAAATTCCTCGCGAGGCAACAATCGCGACAGCGCCCACACCGCAGCGCCGCGCACCAGCGCGCTGTCGTCGCTAAGCAGGCGTTGCGCTTCAGAACTCAATCCTGTGTCACCCGAGTTGCCGATCGCGATGGCGACATTGCGGATGAAGCGATCGCGACCGATCCGTTTGATCGGCGATTTGGAAAACATTGTGCGAAACGAAGCGTCGTCGAGGCGCGATAGCTCATCGAGCGATGGCGCGCGCAATTGTTCGCGCGCGGCGAGCTTCGCTTCGCGGCCTTCCTGCGCGAACTTGTTCCACGGACATGCAGCGAGGCAATCGTCGCAGCCGTAAATGCGGTTGCCGATCTTTTCACGAAACTCTCGCGGGATCGCGCCTTTGCTCTCGATGGTCAGATAGGAGATGCAGCGCCGCGCATCGAGTTGGTAGGGCGCCGTGAACGCATCGGTTGGGCAGATGTCGAGGCAGGCCTGACACGAGCCGCAATGGTCAATGTCGGCGTCGTCGCGCGGCAGATCGAGCGTGGTGAAGATCGAGCCGAGAAACAGCCAAGAGCCGAATTCGCGCGAAACAAGATTGGTATGCTTGCCCTGCCAGCCCAAACCAGAAGCCTGCGCCAGCGGCTTTTCCATCACGGCCGCGGTATCGACGAATACTTTCACATCGCCGCCCGCTTGCGCGATCAGCCAGCGTGCAAGCTGTTTCAACCGGCTCTTGATGACGTCGTGATAATCGTCGCCGCGCGCGTAGACCGAAATCGCGCCACGCGTTTTCTGGTTTAGCAACGCCAGCGGGTCTTCGTCCGGTCCGTAATTGACTCCGAGCATGATGACGGAGCGCACATCGCTCCACAGATTGCGCGGATGAGCGCGGCGATGCGGATTGCTGGCAAGCCAGTCCATGTCGCCATGGCCGCCTGTTGCAACGAAAGCCTTGAATCGCTCGCCTGCTTCCGGGATGGCATCGGGATCGGCGATGCCGAACGAATCGAATCCGATGCGGCGCGCTTCATCCGCCAGCGCCCGCCTGATGTCGTGCGGATCGCGCGTGGGCGCTTTGTTCAGAAGTCGAGATCCCCGTAGTGTCGCGCCGGCGGCATCCCCGCCAGCCAGTCGGCCAGCAGCGGACGGAACGTCAGGCGGGATTTCACCCGCACGTACCAGGCCTTTGCGGCCTCGTCCTCGCTCCATGGCACATCGCCCAGATAATCGACCGCCGACAAATGCG
>JAKFUP010000201.1 GCA_021732625.1 Hyphomicrobiales bacterium | reverse complement strand
TTGTCTTTCCCTCCCCCGCGAAGCGTGGGGAGGGTCGGCCGAGCGAAGCGGAGGCCGGGGTGGGGGTACTGAATCGCAAGAGCCCCCACCCGGCGCTCCATTCGCTACGCTCATTTGCGCCACCCTCCCCACACTTCGTGGGGGAGGGATAAGAAGGTCAAACCATGTCCGTTGAATCCGTCCGCGCATTCTTTGCCGAACGCGCTCCCGATATTTCCGTGATCGAATCCGCACAAAGCTCCGCCACTGTCGTGCTGGCGGCGGAAGCGTTCGGCGTGCCGCCCTCGCATATAGCCAAGACATTGTCGCTGCGTGTCGGCGAGCAAGTGCTGCTGGTCGTCACCTGCGGCACCGCGCGGCTCGACAACAAGAAGGCGCGCGCCGCGTTCGGCGGCAAGCCACGCATGCTCAACGCCGACGAGGCATTCGAGGCGACTGGACACCGCGTCGGCGGCATCTGCCCGTTCGGATTGAAAACGCCGCTGCCGGTCTATTGCGATGTCTCGCTGAAAGCGTTCGAAGAGGTCGTGCCGGCTGCGGGCTCCGGCAACAGCGCGGTGCGGATTTCGCCGCAACGGATGGCCGAACTCACCAACGCGCAATGGGTCGATGTGTGCGAAATCCCGGCGTGAGCGCCGTTACTCCACCTTGCCGACTTTCTTCACCGCTGCGATCAGGCGCGCGCTGTCGGTCTCGACAAATTTCGCAAACTCCGGCGCATCTTGATAGGCGACCGGGCTGCCCGCGGTGTCGAACGTCTTCGTCACCTCGGGCGCTTTCACGGCTTCAGCGACCGCCTTGCGGAGCTGCGCCATGATCGGTTCCGGCAGAGCGCGCTGCGCGAACAATCCGGCCCAGATGTAAAACTCGACATCCTTGTAGCCGAGCTCCTGAAACGTCGGCAGATCGGGGAACGCCGGCACGCGCTGTGCACCCCAGCAGGCGAGCACGCGCATCTTGCCGTCGGCCACTTGTTGCCGCAGCGTACCGGGCGCCGATGCCACCGCCTGCACCGTGCCGCCAAGCAGCGCGGTGAGCGCCGGACCAGCGCCGCGAAACGGCACATGCAGCAGCTTGATGCCGGCACTCGCTGCAAACATTTCCATCGCGATATGCAGCGTGCCGTAAGGACCGGACGAGCCGTACGGAATTTCGCCGGGGCGTTTCTTGGCATCGTCCACAAGATCTTGCAGCGTCTTCCACGGCGCATTTGCCGGCACCGCCAGCAGCGTCGGATCGGCAAGCACGCGCGCCACCGGCGCGAACTGCGACATCTCGTAGGCCACTGGACGGTCGAACAGCCGATCCGCTTCCGGCAGCACCGCGAGCGAGGACAGCGCCATCAGCAGCGTGTAACCATCGGCGTCGGCGCGCGCCGCCGCCGCATTGCCGACCGACCCGCCGCCGCCGCCGGCGCGGTTATCGACCACCACAGATTTTCCAAGAATGCGCTCCATCGCCAGCGCCATCGGGCGCGCAGCGAGATCAGCCTGACCGCCTGCCGGAAACGGCACGATCATGGTGATCGTTCGCGTCGGCCAAGCCTGTGTCTGCGCCTGCGCGCGTGACGAGATCAGCGGTAGACCGCTCGCGGCGAGCGGCAGTGCGGCAGCGGCTTTCAGCAGATCGCGGCGATCCATCGGCAGTTCCTCCCATGATTTTCATTCTTGTTGGGAGGAGTGTAGCGTGGGCGGCGCGCGAAGCCAGCAATTCATACTCTCGTCATGGCCGGGCTTGACCCGGCCATCCACGTCTTACTCCACGGGTGGATTCAAAAGACGTGGATGCCCGCGACAAGCGCGGGCATGACGCGGGGCTTCTCTCTCAGATCCCCAGCGCCATGCCGTCTTTGCGATGCTCCGACGCACCGAGCAATACGCCGCGCTCATGATCGATCCAGATCGCCTGACAGCCGCCGAGCGGCATTTCGGCCCAGCCGACCTTGTGGCCGCGCTTGGCCAGATCATCGGCGATGTCGCGCGAGATCGTGGGCTCCAGCGATAATACGCCGTCATAGCAGAAGCTGCGCGGCGCTTCGGATGCCGCCTGAATGTTCATGCCGACATCGAACATGTTGGACAGGAAGTTACCGTGGCCGGTCGACTGATAATGTCCGCCCATCACGCCGAACGGCATCACCGTCTTGCCACCCTTCATCACAAGGCCGGGAATGATGGTGTGCATCGGCCGCTTGTTCGGCGCGAACGAATTCGGATGTCCCTCGAAGGTGCGGAAGCCCCAGCCGCGATTTTGCAGCAGCACACCCGCTTTAGGCGCGTAGATGCCGCTACCGAACGCATTGTAGAGCGAATTGATGAACGACACCGCGTTGCGGTCGCGATCCACCACAGTGAGATACACCGTGTCGCGATGCTCAGGCTCGTCCCAGACCTCGGCCGCAGAGGCTTTCGCCATGTCGATCTTGCCGCGAACCGTCTGCGTGTAGTCGTCCGACAAGAACCGGTCGACCGCCGCCATGCCATGCGCCGGATCGCAGAAGTAAGCGTCGCGCGCGCGATAGGCCGCCTTGGTTGCCTCAGCCAGCAGATGCAGCCGGTCGGCCGCCGACATCGTGGCCGTATCAAAGCCTTCCATGGTGCGCAGGATCATCAGCGCGCCAAGTCCCTGCCCGTTCGGCGGACACTGATAGACGTCGTAGCCGCGATACTTCGCCGAAATCGGCGTGACGTATTCGCCGCGATGGGCCGCAAGGTCGGCTGCCTGATGTGGACCGCCCAGCTTTTGCAGTTCGCTGGCGATCTCGTCGGCAACGGCGCCGACGTAAAATGCGTCACGGCCTTCTTTCGCGATCCGCCGCAGCGTCGCACCGAGTGCCGGCTGCGAACGCCTGTCACCCGCCACCGGCGGCTGACCACCCGGCAGGTACTGTGCTGCCGCAGCAGCATTGCTCTCCGGCCGCGCCCGGAATTTCATGAAGTCGAAAGCAACGCGCGGCGTGATGCGAAATCCGTTTTCAGCGGCATCGATGGCTGCCTTGAAAATCCGATCCAGCGGCATCGAGCCGTGATCCTTGTTGAGCGTGCACCAGGCGTCGATCGCGCCGGGGATGGTCACCGCATCCGCGGAGTTGGGCGCGACATCCTTCATTCCCTTGAACTTGGCGATGTCGGTCTTGGCCGGCGTGCGGCCCGAGCCATTGAAGGCAATCGGCGCGCCTGCCTTCGGTGAATACAGCACGAAGCAATCGCCGCCGACGCCGGTCATCTGCGGCTCGACCACGCCTTGAATGGCGACAGCAGCAATCGCCGCATCCATCGCATTGCCGCCCGCGTTCAAAATGT
>JAKFUP010000245.1 GCA_021732625.1 Hyphomicrobiales bacterium | reverse complement strand
CGCTGGTGCTGCCAGACAGGATTGAACTGTCGACCTCTTCATTACCAATGAAGTGCTCTACCACTGAGCTACGGCAGCGAACCGGCGATGCAGGAATCAGCGGGAAGGCCCGCTAAACGGGGCGATCCTTGCCACAATGCCCCCCAAGGCGCAAGCATCGCCGCGCCCGGCGTCAAACCGCTGAATTCGCTTGGTCTCTGGAAGGCCCGGTCGTGTCAGCTGGGGGTCCCGTTACCGGATTTCGGACGACACCGCGCCGATTGCTGCTACAAACCTCGGGTTCCTGTCCATCTTGCGGTCGTCATGAGCGATAAAACCAGCCCAAATAAAAGCCCAAGCAAATCTGAACTCGCGCGTCAGGAGCGGCTGAGCGCGGCGCTGCGGGTAAACCTCAAGCGGCGCAAGGAACAGGCCAAACAGCAGTTGCGCGATCGCAACAAGCAGGCCGAAAGCGAAAAGCCCTCGGCCAGCAGCCCTCCGGATCGATCAGAATAGTATCCATATAGCTCACGAGAGAAGCCGGATGGCGAGAGGGGCTACATCTCTCATGTCACGCGGCTGGAGGGATCATGAAAGTCATCTTGTTCGGCGCGACCGGAATGGTGGGGCAGGGCGTGCTCCGCGAATGTCTGCTTGATCCTGAGGTCGAGGCCATCCTGTCGATCGGCCGCAACACGACCGGGCAGCGTCACGGCAAGTTCCGCGAAATCATGCACGCCGATTTCTTCGACTTCACCGTGCTGGAAGGCGAACTGTCGGGATACGACGCCTGTTTCTTCTGCCTGGGCGTGACGTCTGTCGGCATGAACGAGGCGGATTATCGGCGCCTGACCTACGATGTCACGATGGCAGCGGCGAAGACGTTGTCGCGGCTCAATCCCGCAATGACATTTGTCTACGTGACCGGCACCGGGACCGACAGCTCCGAGCAGGGAAGCGTGATGTGGGCGCGTGTGAAGGGCAAAACCGAAAATGATCTGTTCAAGCTGCCGTTCAAGGCGGCTTACATGTTCCGGCCCGGAATCATCCAGCCACTGCACGGCATCCGCTCGAAGACGGCGTGGTATCAGGCGTTCTACACGGCGACGTCGCCGCTTTTGACCTTGCTGCATGGCGTTGCGCCGAAATACGTCACAACAACGGAGCAGGTCGGCCGTGCCATGATCGGGGTGGTCCGCCGGGGCTATTCAAAGACGATTCTGGAGAATGCGGATATCAATCGCGTTTGAAGGCCTAATGCCGCTGAATCAACTCAATTGAACCGAATAGAAGGTCTTTCGGGTCGGTTTCCACACCGCGCCGAATGATCTAAGAGTTTGGATTGCAAAAGCAGGATTTGGCATGGATCGCATTCGCATCGTTGGCGGCAACAGGCTCAACGGCACCATTCCGATTTCCGGCGCGAAGAACGCAGCCCTGCCGCTGATGATCGCCGGCCTCCTGAGCGATGAAACGCTGATCCTCGATAATGTGCCGCGCCTTGCCGACGTGGCTCAGCTTCAGCGCATTCTCGGCAATCATGGCGTGGACATCATGGCCGCGGGCAAGCGCTCCGGCGATCAGGAGTATCAGGGCCAGACCCTGCACATCTCCGCCGCCGAGATCATCGACACCACCGCACCTTACGAACTCGTCTCGAAGATGCGTGCGAGCTTCTGGGTGATTGCGCCGCTGCTGGCGCGTATGGGTGAAGCTAAAGTTTCGCTGCCGGGCGGTTGCGCCATCGGCACGCGGCCGGTGGATCTGCTCATCATGGCGCTGGAAAAGCTTGGCGCGGAATTGACCATCGATGCGGGCTATGTGGTTGCGAAAGCGCCGAACGGTCTTAAAGGCGCGGTGGTCGAATTCCCGAAGGTCACGGTCAGCGGCACCCATGTTGCGCTGATGGCGGCGACGCTGGCCAAAGGCACCACCACGATTGTCAACGCGGCGTGCGAGCCTGAAATTGCCGATGTTGCCGATTGCCTCAACAAGATGGGCGCGAAGATCAGCGGCGCGGGTACGCCGAAAATCGTCATCGAGGGCGTCAAGAAGCTTAGCGGCGCGCGGCATCAGGTGCTGCCGGATCGCATCGAAACCGGTACCTACGCCATGGCGGTCGCGATGACCGGCGGCGATGTGCAGCTTGCGGGCGCACGGCCTGAACTGCTGCAATCGGCACTCGATGTGCTGGTGCAGGCGGGCGCGACTGTCACGCCAAACAACGAAGGCATTCGGGTTTCGCGCAACGGCGCGGGGTTGACGCCGGTCGAGGTCACGACCGCGCCGTTCCCCGGTTTCCCGACTGACTTGCAGGCGCAACTGATGGCGCTGATGACGCGCGCCAAGGGCGCATCGCACATCACCGAGACCATTTTCGAGAACCGCTTCATGCATGTGCAGGAGCTGGCCCGGTTCGGCGCGCGCATCGCGCTCGATGGCGAGACGGCGACCATTGAAGGCATCGACAAATTGCGCGGCGCGCCGGTGATGGCGACCGATCTGCGGGCCTCGGTTTCGCTGGTGATTGCGGCCCTCGCGGCCGAAGGCGAGACCATGGTCAATCGCATCTATCATCTCGACCGCGGCTTCGAGCGGCTCGAGGAAAAGCTGTCGGCCTGCGGCGCCCAGATCGAGCGGATCAGCGGCTGAAAAGGTCATTCCGGGATGCTCCCACCGAGTCTCGCCTTTGGCGAGCCCGATGACAAGCTCCAAAGCAGACCCGGAATCTCGACAGTGCGGCAAGCTCAGAGATTCCGGGTTCGCGCTTTGCGCGCCCCGGAATGACGGTAACCCTCGCGTTTGACCCGCTTGACGCCCCCGCGCCATCGCGCCATTGAGCAGGGCGACCGCCTCAGTCCAGAGCCCCAAATGCCTGTCCGCCTCGATAGCCGCAGCGCCGATTTCAAGCCTCGCTTCCAGGCGTTTCTCGATGCCCGGCGCGAGACCTCGGCGGATGTCGAGAGCGCGGTGCGCGCCATCATCGATGATGTGCGGACGCACGGCGATGCCGCCGTGATCGAGGCCACGCAGAAATTCGACCGTTTCTCCGTGGATGCGAAAGGTTTGCGGATCACCCAAGGCGAAATCGACGCCGCCGTGAAGGCCTGTGATTCCAAGACGCTCGATGCGCTGAGGTTTGCGCGGGATCGCATCCGGGTGTTTCACGAGCGGCAGATGCCAAAAGATGAGCGATTCACCGACGCGCTGGGCGTCGAGCTTGGCTGGCGCTGGAGCGCCATCGAAGCGGTTGGACTTTATGTGCCCGGCGGCACGGCGGCGTATCCGTCGTCGGTACTGATGAATGCGGTACCGGCCAAGGTCTGTC
>JAKFUP010000221.1 GCA_021732625.1 Hyphomicrobiales bacterium | reverse complement strand
CCCGCCAGCCAGTCGGCCAGCAGCGGACGGAACGTCAGGCGGGATTTCACCCGCACGTACCAGGCCTTTGCGGCCTCGTCCTCGCTCCATGGCACATCGCCCAGATAATCGACCGCCGACAAATGCGCCGCGGCGGCCAAATCGGCATAGGTCAGCCGGTCGCCGGCGAGGTAATTCCGCGTCTTCGCCAGCCAGCCGATATAGGCCAGATGATAGCGCACATTGGTCTGCGCAGCACGGATCACCTCGGTGGCCGGGGCACCGCCGCCGTTGCCCTCATCCATGAACCGCTTGTAGATGCGCTCCGTCACCAGCGGCCCGCTGGCTTCCTCGAAGAACTTCTCGTTGAACCAGGCCATCAGCCGGCGCACCTCGATGCGCTCGTTGGTGGCGGCCGGCAGCAGCCGGCGGTCGCGCTGCGCCGCGCCGTGCTGCTCGTCGAGATATTCGGCAATGATCGAGACGCCCGGGATCGGTGGCGCGCCTTCCGCGATCATCACTGGCGTGGCGCCTGCCGGATTGAAGGCGAGAAAAGCCTCGCGGCGATCCCACACCCGTTCCTCCACCAGCTTCAGTTCGATCCCATGCTCGGCGATGATGAGCCGGATCAAGCGGGAATGCGGGCAGAACGGGTGGTGATAAAGCGTATACATCGAGAACCTTGCAGGAGACCCGTCGCGCCAGCGATGCGCGGCCGTGAATCGGAGTGAAACTACCTAAGCCGGCCGATCAAGCAATCCTGCATTTGCGTGTTTTTTGAGATTGCGGGGGATTCGCGAATAAGCCACAAGAATCCGCATTCGCGTCGGCATTCCATCCAAAGCGGATCGTTTCCATGATTTTCGATATTCTCAAGGCCCTCCTCCTAGGCACAGTCGAGGGGTTGACCGAATTTCTTCCCGTGTCGTCCACCGGTCATCTGCTGCTGATGAACCGCTTCTTCGGCTTCGATGACGATGCGTTTGGCAAGACCTTTGCGATCTTGATCCAGCTCGGCGCCATTCTCGCGATCCTCTCGGTGTATTTTCTGCGGCTGTGGCGCATTGCGCGGGACGCGCTGACCGATCCCGCCGCGCGCCGCTTCGTCATCGGCGTGCTGATTGCCTTCCTGCCTGCGGTTGTGATCGGCCTGATCGCCGGAAAATACATCAAGGAGCTGCTGTTCAATCCGTGGGTCGTCTGCTTCACGCTGATTGTGGGCGGCGCGGTCCTGCTGTGGATCGATCAACTCGATCTCCAGCCGCGCTATCACGATGCGACCACGTTCTCGCTACCGATGTATTTCGGCATCGGCGTTGCGCAATGCATGGCGATGATTCCGGGCGTGTCGCGCTCGGGTGCGACCATCGTCTCGGCGATGCTGTTCGGATCGGACAAGCGTTCGGCGGCGGAGTTTTCGTTCTTCCTCGCGATTCCGACCATGGTCGGAGCGTTCGCCTACGAGTTTTTCAAGAGCTACAAACAGCTTACCGCCGATAACCTGATTCTGGTTGCAGTTGGCTTTGTCACGTCGTTCGTCGTGGCGCTGGTCGTGGTGCGAAGCTTCCTCGATTTTGTGTCGAGCCGCGGCTTCGCACCGTTCGCGTGGTGGCGCGTGCTGGTCGGTACACTCGGCCTGATCGCGCTGGCGCTGGGGAAGTAGCTTTTAAGCGCGGCCGCCAACCATTGAGCTGTCATGCCCGGCCTTGTGCCGGGCATCTCGCTTAGGGGAGCATTGCCCCTCTTGTCGGGATCACCGGGACAAGCCCGGTGATGACATCCAAAATCATGTTCGGTGTTTAAGCCGCGCTGCTCTTGAACTGGCCGGTCTTGCGGAAGCGCCAGAGATACGCCGGCATGATCGCGGCCAGCGACTCAGGAGCGATGCCGAGGCCTTCGAGCGTCAGCCCTGCGGACTTCGCCGTATCCGACACCACATTATCGGACTTGAGCAGTTCGACCTGATCCGGCGTCAGCTTCAACATGCCGGGCGCGAATTGCAGGAGTGCCGCTTGCAGCGATGCCAGCGGAAACGGCAGCGGCAACAGCATGCGGCTGCGCTCGGTGGTTTTGAGAATCGCCTCGATGATCGCGCGCATGGTCATGACCTCCGGCCCGCCGAGTTCATAGGTCGCGCCGGATTTCGCTTTGCCGTCCGCAGCATCGGCAATCGCCGTTGCGACGTCGCCGACATAAACGGGTTGCAGCTTGGTCACGCCGCCGCCGATCAGCGGCAGCATCGGCAGCATGCGCGCCATCGCAGCGAAGCGATTGGTGAACTGGTCTTCAGGCCCGAACACCACCGACGGGCGGAAAATGATCGCCGAGGGGACAGTGGCCCGAACGGCCTCTTCACCGGCTGCCTTGCTCTGCGCGTACCGCGAAGCCGAATCCTTGCTCGCGCCGATTGCCGAGACATGGATCAGCCGCGCGCCATGGGCAGCGGCCGCCTTGGCGACGGCATCCGCGCCTTCCGCCTGGACGGCCTTGAAGGTCTGCGCGCCGCCCTGCGCCAGAATACCGACGCAGTTGATGGCGATTTCCGAATCCCGGAGCGCGGCATTCACCGAATCGGGATAGCGCAGGTTGGCCTGCACCGCGTGAATTTGCCCGACCTTGCCCAGCGGCTGAAGATGCCCGGCGAGGTCCGGCCGGCGCACCGCGACCCTGATGCGATAGTCCCGTTTGGCCAGCGCCCGGATCGCATGGCGGCCGAGGAAGCCCGATCCGCCGAAAACCGTGACGAGCGTTTCGCTGTTCGAGGCCATGGATGTCAGTTCCTCAGGAGGCCAAATTGTGGATACGGCTGCCGCAGGATTGCCGCAGCATTTTCGCCCGGTTTGGAGCAGGTTCGCGATAGGCCGGCGGCCCCTCGCTGTACACCCAAAATGCCTCTTCGCAAGCCTATTTGACAAGCGGTTGCGCGATCCTTACTAACCCGCACCGTGCCCAGGTGGCGGAATTGGTAGACGCGCTGGCTTCAGGTGCCAGTGGCTTAACGGTCGTGAAGGTTCGAGTCCTTTCCTGGGCACCAGATTTTCCCGCAGCATCGGATGAGCGGAGCGAGGCGCGGTTCTCCCGCCCACCTCGCTCCCTCTCGCCTCTTGAAGGGCGCAACGTTAGTCTAGCTGTGCCGATTCGGTGCGAGCCGGTCTACTCACCTTTGCTGTTGAGCCTGGAACAGTCGAGCTCAGGATACTTAAAGCATGACCATCCGCCTGCATCGCGGCGATCTGCCGGACCTGTCGCGCTACAAGGAATCGGTTGCGATCGATACCGAAACCCTTGGATTGAACCCGCATCGCGATCGGCTGTGCGTGGTCCAGTTGTC
>JAKFUP010000071.1 GCA_021732625.1 Hyphomicrobiales bacterium | reverse complement strand
AAGAGACACGTTTTAGAGTTGACGAATGGTTTCAGATTTCCCGCGTCGCGCGAATCCGATGCACGGCATATGGATGATGATACCGCCGCCCGGTTGATTCCGAAGCAGCGCCATTGACGGCCGATCGATCGGCTCACGAACCCTCAATCATTGTTGGCTAGCCTGATCGCAAAGAAATTCAGGGCGGCAACAAGAAAATGTCAGACATCGTCACATCCGAAGGCTTTGCTCCGGTCGCACGGCGCGGCGGGCTATCGCAGCTGTGGACCAAGGCTCACGCCGGGCTGCGGGCTTACGCTGCACATCCCGATCCGCTTGCGGAAGCAAGCAACTGGGTCGCGCTGACGATCGGTTCGCATCTGCCGTTCTGGCCGCTCTATATCTTCTGGGCCGCCGGATGGGAGGCGTTGCCGGCCTCCTTGCTCACGGCTGCGATGACGCCCGTATTTCTGGCGATCCCGCTGATCTCCCGCCGCAGCAGCTTGCTGAGCCGCATCGCGATGGTCTCCTTCGGCGTGATTAACACCGTGTTGACCATCTGGGTGCTCGGCAACAATTCGGGCACCGAGGTTTTCTTCTTCCCGTGCGCGGCGCTGGCCGCCTTCATCTTCCGGCATTCCGAGCGGGCCTTGATGATCGCTTTTACCGCACTGCCGCTGGGCGTGTGGTATCTGTTGGAGCTGTATCCGATGGATACGCTGCATCAGTACAACGCGACCGTGGCGCGCGAGATATTCACGCTCAATGTCTTCAGCATCGGCGCGCTGATCGTGCTGTTTGGCTGGTTCCAGGCCGACATCTACCGCAAGATGGAAGCGGCGAGATAATTCGCCGCCTCGGGTTAGAACGGCGTCATCCTGCGAACATGCTTCACATTCAGCGTCGTCCCCGCCACCGGGTCTCGCCGAGGGCGAGCCCGATGACAGGCTCCGGCGGGGACCCAGTGGTTGTCATTCCGGGGCGCGTCCGGGGCAACACGTTTCCTCGTCGTCATTCCGGGGCGCGTCGAAGACGCGAACCCGGAATCCATATATCCGCGAGCCCTGAAGTTTTGGTGAGATGGATTCCGGGTCCGCGCCAGTGCGCGTCCCGGAATGACGGAGGAGGTCAGGCTTTCGCGCTGTTTACCTCTCCCCGTCTGACGGGGAGAGGTCGCGAGCATCGCTGGATGCGAGCGGGTGAGGGGCATGGCGCTGTCAGCCCCTCACCCGGAGACTTTGCTACGCTTGTCTCCGACCTCTCCTCGCATGCGGGGAGAGGTAAAATCACGCCTTCTTCGCAACCGCCTTCTTCGCAGGCTTTGCTTTCTTGGCCTTCGCTTTGGCTTCTTCGCTCGCCGCTTCGTCCGCGAGCCGCCGCATCGCGCGTGCGTAACTGTCGGCGGCGTTGTCGGCCGAAATCCGCAGGCGGTTCGCAGCCGCAGTGCCTTCATCCATCGCGTGCTTCGCCATTGCCTTGAAGCGCTGCTTGCCTGCCGCGTCCTTGGCCTTCGCGGCCAGCGCGAGAGTGCGGTCGTGGCCTGCCTTCGCCGCCGCCATCAGGCTCTTGTGCTGCTGCTTCGCGAGCGCGCGGATGATGGTGTCGAGGGAGGGCGAGGGCATGGTGGTCCTTCAGAAGTCAAGAACGTTGTGCTGGCCTAGCAAGCCAAAAGGTATGAGGCAATTCGTCGATGTGGTATTCGCCATTTACGCTCGCTGACTGAATGCTACTCTTTGGGATCGATTATCGCCTGGACGTGCAGCATATGACAAATTTTAGCTTGCGGCATCTTTCGGAAGCTGACCTCGAATTGGTTGTGTGGCGCTATCTAACCTTCCCGAAATACGTCTCGATGATGATCTACGGGGCAATTTGGTTCTCAAAACTCAAAATTCTGATCGATGCAGACGAAGGCTCAATGCCCGTAGTTGCGGGCAGCGAAATGACTGATCGGTTGTTGAATTGGGACGTCATCAAGTCCAATCCTGAGTGGACCGCTCAAATCAAAAATGCGAATCAGCGTAATGTTGAGGATGGTCGAGAGCTAACCGTAGCGAACTGCTGGTTTTGCGACGATAAAGAGTCAAAAAGAATGTGGGATGATTACGCGGGACCGGAAGGTGTGGCTGTATCGTCAACAATTCGCAGATTGGGGCAGAGCGTCTATTGTCGCCCTGACTTGTCTCTCCTTGGTCGAGTGCAATACGTCGATCTTCAAACTCACAATATGACTCACTATGAGGCCAATCAGGCTGGCGAGCGTGCGTTCTTGAAAGGTAAAAGTTTTTTACATGAGCAAGAGATAAGAATGACGACATTTAGTTTGCGAGGGCCAATGTGTGTAAATCTCGATGGAACAGCCATGCGTCCTGACCAGTACGAAGGAATTGGAATGAATAACTTTGACGCGGCTGGTCTTTATGTTCGGGCTGATCTTCCAAAATTGATTACGAAGACAGTTCTCGCGCCACAAGCAACGGATTTTCAGGAAAATCTGGTGCGACGAATCTCGCACCTGGCCGGCGTGACATCACCCGTGGTGCGATCCAGTTTGGGCCAATAACGTGGCCGAATAACTGCGCCCCTACCTCTTCTTCCACCCACCTCGTCGCCCCGGCGCACCGCCCGTCGAGCGTCCGGAAAATTCCGGGCCTGACTCGCGCGAGTTGGTCGGCTGGATGATCTTGCTTTTTGTCCCATCATGCATGGCCGACCCCCCTCCCTGACCCTCCCCCGCAAGGGGGGAGGGAACGGAGGGGTCGCGCGTTGCGGAAAGAGAAGAAACGCCGCGCTTGTCGCGCGGCAAGGCGTTGGGCATCGATTCCGTCATGCTCTTGGGCTGATAGATGCGGCTCTCGGTGCCCGGTCCCATTTCGTCGAGCGTCGGCTTGCGCGCGCGCGATTTGTTTTTCGCCGCGGCCGTGTTCAGCCGCGCGGGCAAGTTCGCCGCGTCGCCATACTTCTTCGCGCCGGCGTAGGAGCCGGCTTTGTATTCCACCTTGCGCTGCTTGATGGTCGGATCGTCCACCACCGCAAGCTCCGTGGCGCGCAGGCGCTTCACCTCGTCGCGCAGGCGCGCGGCCTCCTCGAAGTTCAGGTCAGCGGCGGCGTCGCGCATCCGCCCTTCGAGGTCGGACAGCACCGCTGCGAAATTGTGGCCGATGGCGATGGCGTCGTCGGCCATGCCGCCGTCGCCGATCTCCACCAGCACGTGGTCGCGCTCGTACACGCTGCCGAGAATGTCGCCGATGTTCTTCTTGATGCTCTCCGGCGTGATGCCATGCTCGGTGTTGTATTCGACCTGCTTCTCGCGGCGGCGATCGGTTTCGGCGATCGCGCGCT
>JAKFUP010000004.1 GCA_021732625.1 Hyphomicrobiales bacterium | reverse complement strand
CCGGTGCGGTGACGATGCCGTTGATATCGACGGTGCTGCCGCCTCCGAAAGCGGCCGCAACGCGGGAGTTCGCGGTAGCGAAATTTGTGTTTGCCGTCACCAGGGCGGCATTCGTGTTTGCCAGCCCCGTACTCAGCGTTCCGATTGAAGCCGTATTTGCTGTGACGTTGCTGTTGGTCGCATTGAGTTGTGCACCGGTGACCGCGTCAGCCGACGTGTTGCTCAATACACCCGCCTGTAGCCCGGTCAGCTTGCGTGCGCCGGCCGTACCGGTGGCATCGATGACCGTTCCGTCCGTCAGTGCGCCGACTGAGAGCGTCCGCGTCGTGGCGTCCTGACGCAACAGACCCGTTCCGCCGGAATTTATCTGCGTCGAAAGGTTCGAGATGTCAGTGGTATTTGTATTCGTCCGCGCCTCCACGGCGCCGAGCGCGCTGCCGACGTTGGTGTAGGTCGTGCCGAACAGCGAATAACCCGGTGCGGTGACGATGCCGTTGATATCGACGGTGCTGCCGCCTCCGAAAGCGGCCGCAACGCGGGAGTTCGCGGTAGCGAAATTTGTGTTTGCCGTCACCAGGGCGGCATTCGTGTTTGCCAGCCCAGTGCTCAGCGTTCCGATCGAAGCCGTATTTGCGGTCACGTTGTTGTTGGTCGCAAATAACTGCCCGCCATTGACAGCATCCTTGCTTGAGGCAGAGAGCGCACCGTTAGCAAGATTGACAATCTTGCGTTCGCTGCCTGTTGCGCCGACGGATACTGTGTTGGCGACATCCGCCACTGAACCCGAACCGATGGCGACGGCTCCGCTCGCGGTGGCCGAAGCGTTGGGTCCAACTGCAACGGCGTTTGCTGCACGCGCCTGTGCGCTGAAGCCGATGGCCATCGCAAGCGATTGGTCGGCTGTTGCGGAGTGACCATAGGCAATGGCGTCCATGCCGGTCGCGGTGGCGTAAGCGCCGACTGCCGCGCCACCCGTCCCGGCTGTGCTGTACGCTCCGACCGCAGTCGCATTGGATGTGCCGGTATACGGTGATGCGTTCGCGGCTGTCGAGCGTGCGCCGATGGCAACCGCGTTATCTCCGCCGGCGAAGCTGTAGGCGCCATAGGCGGCGCTGTTGTTGCCAGTGATCTTGCTCAGATAGCCCGAGGCAAAGTCGTAGTTCCCGTTGACGACCGATAAGTTGCCGCAGGCGCCTGAGAATGAGCCAGTGACCACCGCGTCGATTGTGCAGAGCAGGGTTTGCGCCGAGGCAGGCTGAATCGGCGGAAGCACCAGGAGCGCTGCTGCGTAAAAAACTTTGCTGGAACAGGTTGTCGTCACGCAATGCCACCATGTAGGGTGGCATAACGGTGCTTGGATATGGTTAATGATTTCTTAGTATGACGGTAGAAATTTTATGCGTTCCCCGCATAGATTGTATTGTGGGAATGGATTTATTCTGAACGAGTGCATCTTACCTCAAAATTCCCGGCCAGCGCCTACTGTCTACCGCCACTCCCGCACATCCACGAAGTGACCCGCGATCGCAGCGGCTGCCGCCATCGCCGGTGAGACGAGGTGGGTGCGGCCCTTGAAGCCCTGACGGCCTTCGAAGTTGCGGTTCGAGGTCGAGGCGCAGCGCTCTTCCGGTTTCAGTTTGTCCGGGTTCATCGCGAGGCACATCGAGCAGCCCGGCTCGCGCCACTCGAAACCGGCTTTCAGGAAAATCTTGTCGAGGCCTTCCTGCTCCGCCTGCTCCTTCACGAGGCCCGAGCCCGGAACGATCATGGCGTTGACGTTGGCGTTCACGGTCTTGCCGTTCACCATCGCCGCCGCGGCGCGCAGGTCCTCGATGCGGCCGTTGGTGCATGAGCCGATGAACACGCGGTCGAGTTTGATGTCGGTGATCTTGGTGCCGGCGACGAGGCCCATGTAGGCCAGTGCGCGCTGCTTCGACAAACGCTTGGCTTCATCCGCGATGTCGTCCGGGTTCGGCACCTTGCCTGCAATCGAGATCACGTCTTCGGGCGAGGTGCCCCATGTGACGATCGGCGGCAGCTTCGCGGCGTCGAGCCTCAGTTCAGAATCAAAATGCGCGCCTTCGTCGCTGCGCAGCGTGTCCCAGTAGCGCCGCGCCGCGTCCCACGCCGCACCCTTCGGCGACTTCGGCCGGTCTTTCAGAAATTCAAACGCCTTCTCGTCGGGCGCGACGAGCCCGGCGCGCGCGCCGCCTTCGATCGACATGTTGCACACGGTCATACGGCCTTCCATCGACAGCGCGCGAATCGCGTCGCCGGCATATTCCAGCACGTGGCCGGTGCCGCCCGCGGTGCCGATCTCGCCGATGATCGCGAGGATGATATCCTTCGCGGTGACGCCGTCCGGCAATGTGCCGTCGACGATCGCGCGCATGTTTTTGGCTTTTTTCTGGATCAGCGTTTGCGTTGCGAGCACGTGCTCGACTTCGGAGGTGCCGATGCCGTGCGCCAGCGCGCCGAATGCGCCATGCGTCGAGGTGTGGCTGTCGCCGCAGACGATGGTGGTGCCGGGCAGGGTGAAGCCCTGCTCGGGGCCGATGATGTGGACCACGCCCTGACGCTTGTCGAACTCGTCGTAATACTCGACTCCGAAGAACTTCGCGTTGTCAGCGAGTGCCGCGATCTGCTCGGCGCTTTCCGGATCGGGATTGGGCTTTGATCGATCGGTGGTCGGCACATTGTGATCGACCACGGCCAGCGTCTTCTCCGGCGCGTGAACCTTGCGGCCGGTGGTGCGCAGACCTTCGAACGCCTGCGGCGACGTCACCTCGTGGACGAGATGACGATCGATGTAGAGCAGACACGTGCCGTCATCGGCTTCGTGCACCAGATGGTCGTCCCAGATCTTGTCGTAGAGGGTGGTCGGCTTTTGCGATGCGGACATGATGTTCGGCCTTGCGTGAAAATCTTGGAATTGAAATCCTGAAATCGAATGGCGAAGAGCAGCGGCGCAAAGCGTCGCGCGAAAACTTCAAGCCGTGAGTGCCGCCGTCGTCAGCCGTCCGAAGAAACGTCCGGGCAGGCGGCTGCGGTCTGTCAGGACGACCCGTCCAGGCACCGCGCACGCTTCAAGCTGGATACGATTTTGAACCATTCCACTTTGTAACATAGGCGCGCGCATCCCGACAATCGAGGTGCTGACTGCTAGGAATGCCTCGCATGCTGACTCATCCCTCCCCCTTGTGGGGAGGGTGGCGAGCATTCATGCGAGCCGGGTGGGGGTTATCCGCAGCAAGGCCCCACCCCGACCTACGCTTTGCTCGGTCGACCCTCCCCACAAGGGGGAGGGATCAGTTGCCTCAAGATTGCC
>JAKFUP010000084.1 GCA_021732625.1 Hyphomicrobiales bacterium | reverse complement strand
AGACCGAAGCATGGAATGTCACGGCCATCGGCCAGACGCGGCAGCCAGCGATCCTGCTGATCCTTGGTGCCGAAGCGCATCAGGAGTTCGCCGGGTCCGAGCGAGTTCGGCACCATCACGGTGACCGCAGCGGTTGCCGAGCGCGAGGAAATTTTCCGCACCACTTCGGAGTGCGCGAAGGGTGAGAAGCCGAGCCCGCCAAACTCCTTCGGGATAATCATGCCGAAGAAGCGCTTTGTCTTGATGAAATCCCAGACCTCGGGCGGCAGGTCGCGCCATTCCCAGTTGATCTTCCAGTCGTCGAGCATCGCGCACAACTCATCGACTGGACCGTTGAGGAAAGCGTCTTCCTCAGGTGTCAGCGTCGCCTGCGGGTAAGCCAGCAGCTTGTCCCAGTCCGGGCTACCGGTGAACAGGTCGGCATCCCACCACACGTCGCCGGCTTCCAGCGCTTCGCGCTCGGTGTCGGACATCGCGAGCATCGCCTTGCGCGCCCACGAGAGAATCGGACGGGACAGAAGGTCGCGACGCAGCGAGAACGACGTCATGGCGAAATCTCCGATTCTTGAAATCAAGGCGGTGATGCGATCATCGGCAAGGTCAGGGAATCTCGCCTGCACGCATCAACATTTTGCGCAGGTTTCGGGTTCCCACGCACGCAACAGAACACTTAAAATTGTAAAATCAGACGCAATCCAGATTGGACAAAATCAGTCCGGACGTACCATTTCGAACATCATATCCGGACGGATCTCGGCATAGTCGCCCATCCGCCCTGCTCGCAGGATCGGGCGCGCCTCTGCAGTCTGATAGACGCCATCCTTGATGACAGTCTTGTCGATATAGACCGCAACGACCTCGCCGAACACCACCCATGACGGCACCTTCGTACCATCCGCGCCCTGCAGTTGAACGATCTGCGACACCTTGCACTCGAACGAGGCCAGACTCTCGCCGACCCGAGGCACCTTCACGAACCGGCTCGGCACCGGCGTCAGCCCGGAAATGTCGAACTCGCTGACGTCGGGCGGGACATGCGCCGCCGTCTTGTTCATGTGCTCGGCGATGTGTTTCGTCACCAGATTCCAGGTGAACTCGCCGGTCTCCTCGATGTTGCGCAGCGTGTCTTTCTTGGCTGACACAGTGGCAAAGCCGATGATCGGCGGCTTGTAGTTGAAGGCGTTGAAGAAGCTGTAGGGCGCGAGGTTGACGTTGCCCTTCGCACCGCGCGTCGCAACCCAGCCGATCGGGCGCGGCCCGACGATAGCGTTGAACGGATCATGCTTCAGCCCGTGACCGCTGGACGGCTCGTAGAAATGCATGTTGTCGGCAGGCGTCGCGTTCATGGGCGTTTCCATTTATTTTTTCGAGATGGCGCCGATCAGGAAATCGATCATCTGGTCCAGTGTCGGCCCCGGCTTGTTGGCGCACTCCGCGATCATCTGCGGATGGAAAAATCGCAGCATCCCGGTGAAGACGCAACGCGCGGTCGTCTCCACGTCAGCACGGGTGAACTCGCCGCTGTCCATTCCCTTGGCGATGATCCCCGCCACGATTTCTCCAATGCGCTCGATATGGGCGGTACAGACGTCCCAATCCTCGTCCATGGCGATGCGCACCATTTCGTGCAGTTTTGCATCGCCGACATAGCGTTCGCTGTTCATGCGATGGACGGTGGCGAGCAGCATGTAGAGCTTGTCGGAGGCGTTGGCCGGCCCTTCGGCGATGGCGTGCGCGGCTTCCTCGACCTCGCCCATCAGCCGGCGCGCCACGGCCTCGTGAATCGCTTTCTTCGAATCGAAGAAGCGATAGACGTTGGCCGGGCTCATCCGCAGAATCTTGGCGATATCCGCAACCGTTGTCTTCTGATAGCCGATTTCACGGAAGAGCCGCTCGGCGACGACCAGAATCCGCCCACGGGTATCCGCTTCGGTATTTTCAGCAACAAGCGACATCGAAATCCAGTCCGCGTTTCCAAATAATCTTATTCCGCAGCCAGCTGGAACTGCGGCTGCGAGTCGTCGTCTTGATGCGACGCCGGGGTAACGTTCTCCCCCGGCCCGCGTTCGTCAAGGGTTTTGCGGAACCACAGAGAATAAAGGCCCGGCAAAAACAGCAAGGTGAGAAAGGTCGCGACGAACAAACCGCCCATGATGGTGATTGCCATCGGACCCCAGAACGCCGAACGGCTCAGCGGAACCATGGCCAGAATGGCGGCCAAAGCCGTCAGAACCACCGGACGGGCACGCCGGACGGTCGCCTCAACGATGGCTTCGCGCCGCGTCAAACCATGAGCCACGTCGGTCTCGATCTGATCGACCAGAATGACCGTGTTACGCATGATCATGCCGGCCAGCGCGATCAAGCCGAGCAAAGCCACGAAGCCGAACGGCTTGTTGGTGATGTTGAGCGCGAGCGACGCGCCGACGATACCGAGCGGTGCTGTGAGAAACACCAGCAACAGCCGCGAGAAGCTCTGCAGCTGGATCATCAGCAGCGTGAGCATCAGGATAATCATCAGCGGAAACAGCGCCAGGATCGAGGCATTGCCCTTCTGCGATTCCTCGACCGCGCCGCCGATCTCGATCCGGTAGGCCGGCTCAAGATTGTCGCGGATGCCTTGCAACTTAGGCCAGATCGCGGCTGTCACGTCGGGCGGCTGCACGCCGTCGGCCACGTCCGAGCGCACAGTGATCGACATGTCGCGGTTGCGCCGCCACAGGATTGGTTCTTCGTGGGCATATTCGATCTTGGCGATCTGCGACAACGGCACGGCGACGCCATTGCGCGATGTCACCGTGAGGTCGCCGACCTGCCCAAGCGCAAGCCGCTCGGATGAAATCGCACGCGCCACCACGCCGACCTTTTCGATGCCGTCGCGCACGGTGGTCACCGTCGTGCCATTGATGAGCAACGCCAGCGATTGCGACACGTCCTGCGGCGTCAGACCGAGCGTGCGGGCACGATCCTGATCGACCACCAGCTTGAGGAACGGCGTCATCTCGTTCCAGTCGAGATGCGGATCGACAGTGTTCTTGTTCTCGCGCATCACTTCGCGCACCTTGTAGGCGATGTCGCGCACGGTGCCGGTATCGGGACCGACAACGCGGAATTGCACCGGGAAGCCGACGGGCGGGCCGAAGTTGAAGCGATCGACACGCACACGTGCCTCCGAGAGCTGCCCCTCGGAAACCACCTTCTCCAGCCGCGTCTTGATTCGCTCGCGCGCGTCAACGTCCTTGGAGACGATGACGATTTCCGCGAACGACTCGTTCGGGAGCTGCGGATTGAGGCCAAGCCAGAAACGCGGCGAGCCTTGGCCGACATAGGTGGTGTAGGTCGAGATGTCCTTGTCGTCCTTCAGCATCGCCTCGGCCTTCACCGCGGTCGCCTTGGTGACGTTGAACGCTGTGCCTTCCGGCATGCGCAAC
>JAKFUP010000086.1 GCA_021732625.1 Hyphomicrobiales bacterium | reverse complement strand
GTCGCGGGCCGATCTTCAGGATGCCATCATGCTGGGCGCGGTCGAGCGCGTGCGGCCCAAGATGATGACTGTCGTCGCCATCATGGGCGGCTTGGTGCCAATCCTCTGGAGCACCGGGGCCGGGTCGGAATTGATGCAACGCATCGCGGTGCCGATGATCGGCGGAATGGTGTCGTCAACTGCGCTGACGCTGATCGTCATTCCGGCAGTCTATGCGGCGATCAAGGGATGGGGTTTGCCGCCGGCATCCGCGCGCATCGAGTGAAAGAATTTCCTGGCCTGAGTATCAAGCTGATATTTTTCGTCTGCGGACCCAGAAAAAATGCCGCACCAACGTCCTGTTTCGGAACCAGAACAACATACGTGCTGCCGATGGAGACCTCCCTATTCGCGCCGAAATATCCCTGATTGTTTCTGGAAATTCAGTTCCGGTCGTCGCTGTTTTGCGACCGCAGCGCGAGACAAGGTAATTGAACCCGCTCCGAGATATTGCTAAGTAGATTATCAAATTGACAAAGAACATTGCATGGAAACGCTTGGGACGGTTCTCATCGTTGCACGCGGCGGGCCGCAATGGACCGCTACCGCCGATGTTTTGTCCGATGAGTACGATTACCGCGTTCTGACCGCACGCTCGGCGGAAGATGCGGCTGGTGCCTTGTCTGATGCCAATGTCGATATCGTTCTTGCGGAACACGGGCCGAATGGCGATGGCCTCGAATTTCTCACCAATCTGCGCGTGTCCCATCCTGAAGTGATCCGCGTTCTGGCGCTGGAGGCGAGGACCGACCTGACGCAAGCCGAGATTTCACCTGCCGCGATTTATCAGTTCGTCCGCAAACCGCTCGATGCCAGGCAGATCGGGCTGGTGGTGGAACGTGGTCTGGAGTCGCGTGAACTGGCGCGGCGCCATCGCATGCTGTCCCGCGAATTCAAGTTTGCCGCCGACTCGATCAAGATTCATGGGCGTCACAGTTTGCCGCTTCACGCGGAAAGCCAACATTTCGAGAAACTTGTTTATGTGAGCGAAAAGCTGTCGGAGCTTTGCGATCTGGCGCGAAAGGCTGCCCGCACGGAATTGCCGATTCTCATCCAGGGTGAAACCGGGACCGGCAAGGAGCTTCTTGCACGGGCCATCCATTACAACTCGGTTCGGCGGACCAGTCCTTTGATGGTTCAGAACTGCGGTGGGATGAGCGATGAGTTGCTGCAGTCGGAACTGTTTGGTCACAAACGCGGCGCGTTTACCGGTGCGATTTCCGATCGTCTCGGACTATTTCGCGCAGCCGATGGCGGCACGGTCTTCCTTGATGAGATTTCGGAGGTGTCTCCGTCTTTTCAAGTCAGTCTTTTGCGGTTTCTGCAAGAAGGTGAAGTCAAGCCGGTTGGCTCTGACAAGACCCAGACCTCAAGCGTTCGAATCATTGCGGCGTCGAACCGCCCACTGCGCGCCCTCGTTGCAGCGGGAAAGTTCAGGCAGGATTTGTACTTCCGGCTCAAGGGTTTTGAGCTTGAGGTACCTCCGTTGCGCGATCGCCCCGACGACATTCCTGTCCTGGCCGAGTTCTTCGCTGCGAAGCACGGCAACACCATCGGCCGCAGAATTCTCGGGATTTCAGCCGGCGCGCTGGAAAAATTCATCAGTTTTGATTTCCCCGGCAACGTGCGCGAGCTGGAGAACGAGATCCGGCGAATGGTCGCCCTTGCCGAAGATGGTGAGTATCTGACGACAAAGAATATGTCCTTGTCGATCCTCGCGGCTCCGCCGCGCCGCCGGACTGGTGTGGCCAAGGGCTTTGCCTCGGAGGGCGCGACATTAAAGGACAAGGTCGAAAACCTTGAGAAGCGGGTGCTTGAAGAAGTCCTGGCGCATCATCGATGGAATCAGTCTCGCGCGGCGAACGAATTAGGATTGTCGCGCGTTGGGTTGGCCAACAAGATCAAAAGATACAGACTTGACGAATCCCACTGAGGTTTTGCGATGCCCGATGATGAAGGTCCGCAGGACGTTGACCCGACAGCAGCAGACGTTCTGCGATTTCCGCAATCGCGAGTGTCCCCGGAGGGTAGTAAGGTGCCGTTCAAGGAACTTGGTCTGAGCGCAATGTCCGCCAAGCTTGGGCTTCCGGATCGTCAGGCGACCGGACATTGGTGCAGCCGCTGCCAAGGTATCTGGTACGGATTTCTGCTCGAAGTGACGTGCCCGGTTTGTGGCAACAGGCACGGCTAGTTCCGATCCATGCGATCGATACAATCGAGTAGTGCACGCTCGCATCCTTCCGATTATCGAGGCCGTAATTGCTGTCGCGCACAAACTGCAGTGCGTTGCGATAGAAAAACCACGACATGAAAAGAAACTTTACACAGCGAATGTAGTTTGCAGCGTTTCGCGAGATTACCGCAATGCGCGCGTGCATGAGTTTCCGCGTAAGCTGTTGCAGATATGCGATCTTCCCTTCCATGTGCGTTCCGGCATGCCAATTGCTCACAGAATCTCCAAGACGCCGCGCGGGCGCCTCATTGCAATGGCTTGGAGGAGACGATGGCTAATCTCTTGTGGCTTCAAGGCGGTGCCTGTTCCGGCAACACGATGTCGTTCCTCAACGCGGAAGAACCGAGCGCATGCGATCTGGTCACGGATTTCGGCGTCAACGTGCTCTGGCATCCGTCGCTAGGCGTGGAGCTCGGGGACAATCTCAAAAAGCTTCTAAAATCCCTAATCTCAGGCGAAATTGCGCTCGACATCTTCGTGTTCGAAGGCACGGTGGTGAATGCCCCGAACGGAACCGGTGAGTGGAATCGTTTTGCTGGCCGACCGATGAAGGATTGGGTCGCGGACCTTGCCAAGGTCGCAGCGTACACGGTCGCCATCGGTGATTGCGCGACTTGGGGCGGCATCCCGGCGACGGCGCCCAATCCATCTGACAGCGAAGGTCTGCAGTTTCTTAAGCGCAAGCACGGCGGATTTCTCGGCGCAGGCTACAAATCGAAAGCCGGGCTGCCCGTCGTCAACATTCCGGGCTGTCCGGCGCATCCAGACTGGATCACGCAGATCGTCATTGCAGTGGCAACCGGACGTGGCGGAGATCTCACGCTCGACGAATTTCAGCGGCCGAAGACTTTCTTCCAGAGCTTCACGCAGACCGGCTGCACCCGCAACATGCACTTCGCTTACAAGGTGTCGGCGACCGAGTTCGGCCAACGCAAAGGCTGCCTGTTCTATGACCTCGGCTGCCGCGGGCCGATGACCCATTCGCCGTGCAACCGCATCCTGTGGAATCGCCAATCGTCGAAAACGCGGGCTGGCATGCCGTGCATGGGCTGCACCGAGCCGGAATTCCCGTTCTTCGAACTGATGCCCGGGACAGTTTTCAAGACACAGACGGTGATGGGCGTTCCCAAGGACATGCCAACCGGTGTCGACAAGGCGGGGTACATCAAGCTTACCGCAGCAGCGAAAGCAGCCTCTCCGGCATGGGCCGAAGAAGACATCTTCGTCGTCTGACGAGCTCACGCTCGTTGGCCGGATAACGAAACATCTTCACGCCCGATCAAACAGGATACAGGTCAAATGCCAGCAGCAGTTCAAACCCTCGATATCTCACCCGTCGGCCGCGTCGAAGGCGATCTCGACGTTCGCGTTAATATCCAGGATGGAGTGATCGTTGACGCATGGACTCAGGCCGAACTGTTTCGCGGCTT
>JAKFUP010000061.1 GCA_021732625.1 Hyphomicrobiales bacterium | reverse complement strand
CGCCTGGGGCGCATCGAATTCGGTCGAGGTCATGGGATCAGGCGGCGCGTGGGGCGAGTGCGCCGAGACGAGTGCGTCGCGGAGCCTTCGCGGTGGTCTTGGTGGCTTGGCCTGTGGGCACGATTATGCCCCAAGCACCATCGAGCGCGTCGTCGCGCAACTCCAGCCCAAGCAGCCGATTGCGCTCGAACGGGCCGGGCAGGGCTAGCTCTGCGGTCTTTTCCGCCGAGAAGCCGAAGCGGGCGTAGTACGGCGCGTCGCCGAGCAGAATGACCGCGCCGTGGCCGCGGCGCTTCGCAACGTCCAGCGCGTGACGCATCAGTTCGGCACCCACGCCGAGCTTGCGGCACGACGGATCGACCGCGAGCGGGCCGAGCACGAGCGCAGGCTTGCCGCCGGCGCTGACGTGCCACAACCGCACAGTGCCGACCAAGCGGCCCTCGCGCACGGCCGAAAAGGCGAGGCCTTCGGCAGGCAAACGCCCGTCGCGGAGGCGCTGGCAGGTACGCGCATGGCGGTTCGCGCCAAAGCACACGTCCAGCAGCGCTTCGCGCGCAGTGACGTCGGAGGCTTTTTCCGCACGGATCGCGAACGGAGCAGCACTCACTTGCAGGGCGGTCTTTCTGGTCGAAACAGCAGTCCGAGTCATGGCACGTCGGTCCCCACGCCAGCGGCGCGCAGCGCCCGGGCATGTTGTCAGTTCAGAAAATGACGGGATGGGAGCCGGCGAACCGGCTCCCGCTTTATCGAAGGGCCTGATGCGGCCCGATCGCGGAAGCGATCAGATGTGGTAGGTCTTCAGCGGCGGGATGCCGTTGAAAGCCACCGACGAGTAGGTCGACGTATAGGCGCCGGTGCCTTCGATCAGCAGCTTGTCGCCGATCTCCAGCGTCACGGGCAGCGGGTACGGCGACTTCTCGTACAGCACGTCGGCCGAGTCGCAGGTCGGACCAGCCAGCACGCACGGCGTCATTTCGGCGCCGTCATGCGGGGTCCGAATCGCGTAGCGGATCGACTCGTCCATCGTCTCGGCGAGACCGCCGAACTTGCCGATGTCCAGGTAGACCCAGCGCACCTCGTCCTCGTCGCTCTTCTTCGAGATGAGGACGACCTCGGTCTCGATGATGCCAGCATTGCCGACCATGCCGCGGCCCGGTTCGATGATCGTTTCCGGGATCTGGTTGCCGAAATGCTTGCGCAGCGCACGGAAGATCGACCGGCCGTAGGTCACGACCGGAGGAACGTCCTTGAGGTACTTGGTCGGGAAGCCGCCACCCATGTTGACCATGGAGAGCGAAATCCCACGCTCCGCGCAGTCGCGGAACACCGTCGATGCCATCGCCAGCGCGCGGTCCCACGCCTTCACCTTGCGCTGCTGCGAGCCGACATGGAACGAGATGCCGACCGGCTCCAGGCCAAGACGCTTGGCGAGGTCGAGCACTTCGACAGCCATTTCCGGGTCGCAGCCGAACTTCCGCGACAGCGGCCACTCGGCGCCGGCGCAGTCGTACAGGATGCGGCAGAACACCTTCGCGCCGGGGGCGGCGCGGGCGATCTTCTCCACCTCGGCCGAACAGTCGACCGCGAACAGGCGAATGCCGAGCGCGAAGGCGCGCGCGATATCGCGCTCCTTCTTGATCGTGTTGCCATAGGAGATGCGGTCCGGGGTCGCTCCGGCAGCCAGCGCCATCTCGATCTCGGCCACCGTCGCAGTGTCGAAGCACGAGCCCATCGAGGCCAGCAGCGACAGCACTTCCGGCGACGGGTTCGCCTTCACCGCGTAGAATACGCGGCTGTCCGGCAACGCCTTCGCGAAGGTCTGGTAGTTGTCGCGCACGATTTCGAGATCGACCACGAGGCAAGGCTCGGTGTCCCGGCCTTCGCTGCGGCGGTTGCGCAGGAATTGCTGAATACGTTCGGTCATAGCACGCTCCCAAACGGCCCTGCGATGGACCGTCCAAAAAGATGATGCCGGATATGAGCGCTTTGGCTGTCACGCGATGGAGGCGCGACCGAGCCATAACACTCAGATCAGACTGTGCTGCCGTGGATTGGTTGGGAAAGCTCCCGCCCGCACACCTGGCAATGAAGGACAAGCCTCTTCGGTATTCGCGCTGGCTGGTGGAAAGCCAACAGAGACCAAAAAAGCCCGATCCGTCGTTGCTTTAAGTCGCGTCCCCCGTTGAGAGCGGGGTGCGCCGGTTCGCCTCCGGCTGCCAGTCACGGTTGCAAGGATTAAAGTCGCCTTCAACGGCATCTCTGGAGAGAGATGCTGGCCTCTCAAGTCGAACCCGACTCAAGCGACCCTCGGCTTCTTCATCCCTTGGCGGCTGTCCGGCCTCTTGTCCGGATACCTACCGACTGACACACGACCACAGGCACGTGCGAAATTGGGCAAGGCAGGAAATATGCTTTTTGAGTCTGCTTCGCAACATTTTTTTTGGATGAGGGACAACTTTCTCAACCATGTGATCGCGAAGCGACACCGCGCGCGCCAAAGTGCGCGCAAACATGAATGGATGTTTAGTTTGTTTAACGAATTGTTGCGGGAGTGAGGCGCGAGAGAGCGTGCGTGGCGCTGGTGTGGCGAAGTTCGGCGCGAGCGAGCTTGTTCGTCAGCGCGTGCAAGGCGCCGTCAGCGTGTAAACGGCTCGACGCGCTGCGCACCGCGCAGGAAGGCGATCATGACAGCGACGCCGATCACGAACAGGACCCCCTGCATGATGCGGGCTCCGGTGTCGTCGAGGCCGAACAGGATCGCGAGCGCCCAACCGCCGGCGAAGGCTGCGCCGAAGACCTCCGCGCCGATCAGGATCGCCGCCGAGACGACGGTGATCACGCTCGGCCAGATGATCTGGCGGGATGAGGAGGATGGGTTCGATGGCGCCATGGCGTTGGTTTCCAGATGGGGCGGCAATCTCGTTCAAAAACCCCTGCCGATCAAGCGCCAAAGCGCTTGTCTGCTGGAGATCATGGCACTGAAAAAGCCGCATTAGGTGCTATAGAAGCCACCAAATCGCCCGCTGCACTTCGTTAGGGACCTCATTGATGACGAACCCGCTTCTGATCGCCTGGCAAACCCCGTTCGAGACGCCTCCGTTCGCGGACATCAGGCCGGAGCACTTCCTTCCGGCATTCGAGCAGGCCTTCGCTGACCATACGGCAGAAGTTAACGCGATCACGCACGACCCGTCGGTGCCGGATTTCGACAACACGATCACCGCGCTGGAGCGCTCGGGCAAGCTGCTCGACCGGGTCTCGTCGATTTTTTACACATTGGCGGCGGCGAACTCGAATCCGGAGCTGCTGGAGATCGAGCGCGAGGTCTCGCTGCGTCAGGCGCGGCACTGGAATCCGATCATGATGAATGCGGTGCTGTTCGGCCGGGTCGCCAAGCTGCATGACAATCGCACGACTCTCGGCCTCACGTCTGAGCAGCTCCGGCTGCTGGAGCGGACATACACCCGCTTCTATCGGGCCGGCGCGGGTCTTGCCGAGGAGGCCAAGAAACGGCTCGCCGAAATCAACGAGCGGCTGGCGCAACTGGGGACGCAGTTCAGCCATCACCTGCTCGGCGACGAGCAGGCCTGGACCATGGAGCTTGGCGAGGCCGATCGCGGCGGCCTGTCCGAGGCCTTCGTGGCGGCTGCCAAGGCGGCGGCCACCGAGCGCGGCATGGAGGGCAAGGCCGTCCTGACGCTGTCGCGTTCGTTCGTGGAGCCGTTCCTGCAAAGCTCGACCCGCCGTGACCTGCGCGAG
>JAKFUP010000073.1 GCA_021732625.1 Hyphomicrobiales bacterium | reverse complement strand
CCAACACCTCGTATCTCGACGTCAACGAGATCGGCTCGGTGACCAAGCGTCCGCAGGACGTGCTTGGCATGCACTTCTTCTCGCCGGCCAACGTCATGAAGCTGTGCGAGATCGTGCGCGCCGACAAAACCGCACCGGACGCACTGATGACTGCCGTTACCATTTCGAAGAAGATCGCCAAGGTGCCGGCTGTCGTCGGCGTCTGTGACGGCTTCGTCGGCAACCGAATGCTCGCGGCTCGGGGCAAACAGGCCGAGAAGCTGTTGTTTGAAGGCGCATTGCCGCAACAGGTCGATGCGGTCGTCACCAAGTTCGGCATTCCGATGGGTCCGTTCGCGATGGGCGATCTCGCCGGTCTCGATATCGGCTGGCGCTCGCGCAAGGACCGCGGCATCAAGTCGGAAATCGCCGATGCGCTCTGCGAGGCCGGACGTTTCGGCCAGAAGACCGGTAAAGGCTACTACAAGTACGAGAGCGGTTCGCGGTCGCCGCTGTCCGATCCGGATGTCGAGAAGCTCATCATCGACACCTGTGCACGGCTTGGCCTCAAGCGCCGCACCGTCGGCGATGACGAAATCCTCGAGCGCATGATCTATCCGATGATCAACGAAGGCGCGCGCATCCTCGAAGAGGGCATCGCGGCGCGTCCGAGCGACATCGATATCGTCTGGCTCTATGGCTACGGCTGGCCGGTCTATCGCGGCGGCCCGATGTTTTATGCCGATCAGGTCGGCCTCAAGCACATCGCCGATCGTCTGTCGTTCTACGCCAAGCAGAACAACGATCCTTCGCTTGAGCCCGCACCGCTGCTCAAGCGCCTCGCGGACGAGGGCAAGACCTTCGCATCGCTCGCAGCCAAAGCGGCATAAGGCAGCATAAGGCAGGGCGATGGCTCATCCGGGCGAACAGCATTATCCGGAAGGTGTCCGGTGGGATACGTCCATCCCGTTCGGCACTCTTCCGGATCTGCTCGCCGGTGCGGTCCGCGAATTCGGCGCACGCACGGTCATCGAATTCCGCGAACGCTTGATTTCGTTCAACGAGCTTGCTGCGATGGCCGACACGGCCGCCGCGTCCTTTCTTCGTGCTGGCTATGGCCGCGATACGTCAGTGGCGCTCTATCTCGGCAACACGCCGGATCATCCGGCGAATTTCTTCGGTGCGCTGAAAGCCGGTGCGCGCGTCGTGCATCTGTCGCCGCTCGACGGCGAACGTGCGCTGTCGCACAAACTCACCGATAGTGGCGCGCGCATTCTCGTCACCACCAACAGCGCCATGCTGTTGCCGATGGCGCTCAAGTTTCTCGACAAAGGCCTGCTCGATCGTCTTGTGATCTGCGAGGACGATATGTGGGGCGCATCGGGTTTCCCGGTTGCACCGTATCCGAAGACCGGCAAGATCGTCACCTATCGCGAGTTCACTGCAGGCGCGGCCAATCCGGCGCAATGGCCAGCCGTCAGTCCCGACGACATCGCGCTGTTGCAATACACCGGCGGCACCACCGGTCTGCCGAAAGGCGCGATGCTGACGCATCGAAACCTTACATCGGCCGTCAGCATTTACGATGTCTGGAGTGAGAATTCACGAACTGAGCGCAACACCATCGAGCGCGTGATCTGCGTGCTGCCGCTGTTTCATATTTTTGCGCTCACTGTGATCCTGCTGTCCAGCCTCAAGCATGGCAATATCATCTCGCTGCATCAGCGCTTCGACGTCGAGAGTGTGATGCGCGACATCGAGGTCAAACGCGCCACGTCTTTCCCGGGCGTGCCGACGATGTGGATTGCGATTGCGAACCTGCCTGATCTGGACAAACGCGATATGTCGTCGCTGGCGTCGTGCGGCTCTGGCGGAGCGCCGCTGCCGGTCGAGGTCGCGCGTATCTTCGAAAAGAAAACCAACATGAAACTCAAAAGCGGTTGGGGGATGACCGAAACCTGCTCGCCCGGCACCGCCCATCCGAAGGACGGCCCCGAGAAGCCCGGCTCGATCGGATTGATGCTGCCCGGCATCGAGCTTGATGTCGTTGCGCTTGACGACCCGGCCAAGGTTCTACCCGTGGGCGAAACCGGCGAGATTCGCATTCGCGGCCCCAATGTCACCAAAGGGTACTGGAATCGCGAGCAGGACACCGCCAAGACATTCGTCGGCGACCGTTTTCTCACCGGCGATATCGGTTACATGGATGCGGACGGCTATTTCTATCTGGTCGACCGCAAGACCGACATGATCATCTCCGGCGGCTTCAACGTCTATCCGCAGATGATCGAGCAGGCGATCTATGAGCATCCCGCCGTGCAGGAAGTGATCGTGATCGGCGTGCCGGATCAGTATCGCGGCGAAGCCGCCAAGGCGTTCATCACCTTGAAGAAGAGCGCCGCGCCGTTCACCATCGACGAGCTGCGGGACTTTCTCACCGGCAAGATCGGCAAACACGAATTGCCGGTCTCGCTCGAACTTCGCGACGACTTGCCGCGCACTGCGGTCGGCAAGCTGTCGCGCCATGAACTTCGCAACCAGCAACAGACCACCCAAAAACAACTCTCAGCAACAAGGTGAAGCACATGACCGACGCCGTCATCGTCTCGACTGCCCGCACTCCGATCGGCAAGGCCTATCGCGGCGCGCTGAACGCAACGGAAGGCGCGACCCTGCTCGGTCACGCCATCGCCGCCGCCGTGGCGCGCGCCAAGATCGATCCGAAGGAAGTCGAAGACGTCGTGATGGGTGCTGCTCTCCAGCAGGGTTCGACCGGCGGCAATATTGCCCGCAAGGCGCTGCTCCGCGCCGGCCTTCCGGTCACGGTGGGCGGCACGACGATCGATCGCCAGTGCGCCTCAGGCTTGCAGGCGATTGCGCTCGCCGCGCGTTCGGTGATCTTCGACGGCGTCGAGATCGCGGTCGGTGGCGGCGGCGAATCGATCAGCCTCGTGCAGAACGATCATGCCAACAAGTTTCATGCGGTCGATCCGGAACTCGTCGCCATCAAGAAGGACGTCTATATGCCGATGCTCGACACTGCGGAGACGGTGGCGAAGCGCTACGGCATCTCGCGCGAGCGTCAGGATGAATACAGCCTCGAGAGCCAGCGCCGCACGGCGTCGGCGCAGCAGGGCGGCAAGTTCAAGGACGAGCTGGCGCCGATCACAACGAAGATGGGCGTTGCGGACAAGGCGACTGGCGAGGTTTCGTTCAAGGACGTGACGCTGTCGCAGGACGAAGGTCCGCGCCCGGAAACAACGGCCGAAGGTCTTGCAGGCCTCAAGGCTGTTCGCGGCGAAGGCTTCACCATCACTGCGGGCAATGCCAGCCAGCTCTCTGACGGCGCCAGCGCGACCGTCATCATGAGCGACAAGGAAGCCTCGAAGCGTGGTCTCAAGCCGCTCGGCATTTTCCGTGGTTTCGTGTCGGCAGGTTGCGAGCCGGATGAAATGGGAATCGGCCCGGTGTTCGCGGTGCCACGCCTGCTCAAGCGTCACGGCCTCAAGATCGAGGACATCGATCTGTGGGAATTGAACGAAGCCTTCGCAGTGCAGGTTCTGTATTGCCGCGACAAACTGGGAATCGATCCGGAGAAGATCAACGTCAACGGTGGCGCGATCTCGGTCGGCCATCCTTATGGCATGTCGGGCGCGCGCCTCACCGGTCACGCGCTGATCGAAGGCCGCCGCCGCAAGGCGAAGTATGCGGTTGTCACCATGTGCGTCGGCGGCGGTATGGGTTCGGCCGGCCTGTTCGAGATCGTGCATTAACAAACTCCCTCCCCCTGCAAGGGGGAG
>JAKFUP010000152.1 GCA_021732625.1 Hyphomicrobiales bacterium | reverse complement strand
GGCGTTGCGGGCGGCGAGGGCAGCGACTTGTTGCGGCGATGCTTGTTTGGCCGTGGCCGGTTCTTCGCCCCAGAAGCCGCGGGCATTGATGATATCGGCTGGTGTCTGTGGCTTGGCCGGGTTGGCAGGTTTCGGGCCGGGATTGAGTGCAACGGTCTGCGAGCCAGCGGACGCCACCTGATAAGCAGATTTCGCGCCTGCTGGTTTGGAACGCGGGATCGGGATCGGGCCAGAACCTGCCGTTGAAGCTGCGGCAACGGCGGCGGCCGGTTTGGCGGCGACCGGTGTCGCGCTCGTGCCGCTCTCTTCGTCATCCTCGTCAGATTTGCCGAATTTTCCGCGGAATAGCGAAGCCAGGAAGCTCTTGCCAGACGGCGACGAAGCTGCGCCGCCATTCTGCTCGCGCCGTTCGATGTCGGCGGCGGCGAGGTCATAGCCGCGCAGCGGATTGCCGTCTGAGGGGACGTGAACCGTGCGGCCATCTGGGAAAACGCGCGCCAGCTGGTCGTGATTCATGCGCGGCCAATGGCGCACGTTGCCGGTGTCGAGATGGACGAACGGCGAGCCGGATCCCGGATAGAAGCCGACGCCGCCGCGCTGCATACGCAGACCGGCGAAGCGGATCTGCTCGAGCGAGACGCCCGGAATGAAGAAGTCCATCGCCTGGCCTCGAGTGTGCAGGCTGTGGCGGGCAACGCCTGACGAGCGCCGGCGCAGCATCGCGTTGGTTGCGGGCGCGCGGTAGGAGGAAACGATCTGAATCGGCTGCTTGCCGTCAACGTCGCGGTACACTTCCCACAGGACGTCGAACAGCTTGCGGTCCATCACAGTCGCGTCCTGGCTGCGCCAGTCGCGGAGGAAGTGATTGAGCTTCTTCAGGCCGTCCTCGTCGTAGCGCCCGTTGCGCTTGAAGGTGACGGTGAGGTCTTCGTCGGAATGGGTGTGGTGGAAAGAGAGAGTGCGGGTATCGCCGGTGGCGGTCGCATCGTGGACGGCGCGCGGGCCGATAAAAAGCATCAACGACGCAAGCCCGATCGAAAGACCGGTTTGCTGAACAGACGCCGCAAATGTTTTCCGTGCGCAAGAAGCTGGCACGCTAGCTCCACCCCAGAGACAACAACCTGACGAAACGACCCGACCCAGAAACTTCCCGCACAACCCCGAATGCAGCGAGGGAAGGCACTTAGATACTTAATTCAGGAGGGTTAACCGACGTTTACCTTCCCGTCTCACGCTCTGGTTACCATCGTCGGGGAGCAGTATGGCAAAAAAACGCCCGTTGACCATATTTGGCTGGACGATGGTTAACGGAAAAAGGGCACCGCTATGATGCGATGCCCTTGTTTTTGCTAGATTATCCGGTCTTGGTTTAACGGGTCACCGTCCGGCGTTGTCCACGAACCGGGGCCGGTGGGGCCGGCGGCGGCCCGAACAGGCGCTCGAAGAACGAGGGTCCGCCGCTGCTTGCGCCGGAGCCGTTGAAGGCGACGCCCTGCGGAATCTCGGCCCGTGGCCGGCTGTAGTTCGGCTGGGCATGCGCCACTACCGACTCCAGATCCTTGCCTTCGCTGCCCTTGAGCATTGCGATCATGCGTGCGTCGCGGCCGTAGACGTCCTTGCGGAATTCCAGCTTGCCGGCATCGTCGATGAACGCCGTCTGGTAGGTGATGTTCACCGGCAGCGGCGTCGGGAATTTAATGTCGATCTCGCTATTGCCGTACATGCTGCGGATTCGCTCCGGCGTGTACTTCTCGTTCGGCAGCACGATGCCTAACACCGTCGCTGCGTACTGATCCGGATTCTGCACCCGCATGCAGCCGTGGCTGAACGCCCGCTCTTCCTTGGCGAACAGGTGCTTGTCCGGCGTGTCGTGCTGATAGACCAGGAACTTGTTCGGGAAATTGAAGCGGATGCGGCCGAGCGCGTTGCCTGCTCCCGGCGGTTGCGAAATGTGAATGCCGCCGTCCGAACGGCGCTCAAGGCGCAGTCCCAGACGCGTGAGTACCTCCGGATCCTGCTGCAGCGCTGGCAGGTATTCGTTGTAGACGATCGATGGCGGCACATTCCACGTCGGATTGACCGTGATGAACTTCATCGTTTCGGTCAGCAGCGGCGTGGCGTGATTGCCCGGCTTGCCGGTGACGACGCGTGTGGTCCAGACCGGCTGGCCCTTTTGCATCACCTTCAGCGTGTAGTCGGGGATGTTGAGGATGACATAGGCGTTGCCGAGCGCGGCTGCGCCAAGCTCACGCGGTAGCCAGCGCCAGCGCTCCATGTTGACGCGGACGATGTCGATCTGGCGGTCGCGCTTCGGCGCATTCATGGCGCGCACGGTGGCGTCGTCGAGCTGGCCGGTCACCTTGATGTCGGCGCTGCCCTGGAACTTGCGTACCGCATCGGCGACGGCTTGGTCGTAACGCTGGTCGCTGGCATCGCCGGACACGCCGAAGCGGGCGCGCAGCGCCGGGACGCGCGCATCTTCAGGCGCGATCGCCTCAACGGTCTGCTTCTTGGTCTTGCGCGCAGGCGTGAACTTCAAAACCGGACCGCTCTCGATCTTTGCTATAGGCGTTTCAGTTTCGCCGCGCAGCTTGCCGAGCTCGGCCCGCAGCCCTTTGTAAAGCTTGTGCGTCGGATTGTAGGAATCGAGCGCGGTCGCGGCGTCATTCGCTGTCGACACGTTGGCGAGTATCTCCGACGGCTCCGGGGTGTGATCCGGATACTGGATGTCGGCGGCGACGCGCGAGAAGTGCATGCGGCCCGACTGGGCATGGCGTGCATAGTCGAGCACAGCCGATGTCAGTTTCAGTTCGGCTTCAGCCAAAGCGTCCGGCGTCGTGGAGGCTGCGAAATCCGGCGTCGGATAATCCGCGGACGACAATCCGTCCTTGTCGGCGTCCTTCAGCCGCGCGACGGCGCTCTTGGCGCGCGAGGTGGCGGCGCCTGCCGATGACCAGACTGGCGCGTAGTCGCGGCTCTTGTAGAACGCATCGACGGCTACGCGCTCGCCCTTGCGATCGAAGTAGCGGGCGCCTTTCGAAGCGAGCAAATCGCGCAGCTTCTCGGCGACCGGCTGGTCCGTGGCGACGCTGCTCGCCTTTGCAGATTCGGTTGCTGCAGGCGCTACAGCAGCAGGGGTAACGGTTGCCGTTGTCGCGGGGGCTGCCACCGGCGCTGCCGCCTTGATGTCGACTGCGCTCGGCGGCGGCAGGTTGGCTGAGTCCGGCAGTGGAACTGCGGCATCGATGGCGAGATCCGAGGCGCTTCGGCCCGTCGTGGTCTGGGCTTGCACCGATGTCGCGGTCACCGCAAGGAAGCTCGCCGCGACGGCCATCAGGACTCGGTCAAAGCCCTTATGGCTCTTGTTCTGGACTCGCATTGTCTTTCACCCCTTTGGGCGTTGCTGTCCCGGCATGGAACAGTCTTTATTGTTCGTCACGTGCAAACACCGCAACACACTTGAACGTAACCACTCAAACGATGGTTTCGTGATCGGCCTCGCCCCGCAATTGGCTGATCTGCCGTCGTCTGCACTCTTCGGCAGCCATAGATACATGCGCTGGCCTGATGCGGCTAGCGCCGCACCCGGCGGTCACGAGAAACTGACTGTAATTCCCGGCGCGGCGCAACGGTTTGCGCGTATTGCCGCGCGCTTTTGGATGGGTCTGTCACCGCACTGCAACGGTTCAAATCCCTGTGTTCCCGATACAGCGTAGGAAATACGGCTGATCCAGTGTGATTCGCTAAGGGCAGGTCTTCGCTCAGGCCAGGTCGTCAGCAGGGGTTTCGTCGA
>JAKFUP010000147.1 GCA_021732625.1 Hyphomicrobiales bacterium | reverse complement strand
AAACTGTCCGAATAGAGCGTCCCGCCGATGGCAGCCCCGGTTTCGGAGGCAATTCGCCGCATCAGCCGCGGATCGGCGACATTTTCCAGAAAAACCGCCGGTATCTTCTGCGCCTTGATCTGGCGAATGATCGTCGCGATATCGCGGGCGCTGGCCTCGGATTCAGTGGAGACACCCTGCGGCGCGATGAAGGTGATGCCGTAGGCTTGAGCGAAATAGCCGAACGCATCGTGGGTCGAGATCACCTTGCGCCGCTCCGCCGGCAGCTTCGCGACCGCGGCGCGCACCTCGCGGTCCAGTGTGTCCAGTTCGGCCAGATAAGCGTCGGCATTGGTGAGATAAGCGGATACGCCCGAGGCGTCCGCCGCAATCAGCGCATCGCGGATATTCGTGACATAGGCTCTGACGTTGATGACCGACTGCCACGCATGTGGGTCGGCATCGCCATGACTGTGGCCATGGTTGTCCTCAAGCTTGCGCGGTTTGATGCCGGTCGATGCCGTGACGATTGCCGGCTTGCCACCGCTGGCCTTGATCAGCCGCGGCAACCAGCCCTCGAAGCCGAGCCCGTTGATGACGACGAGTTTCGCTTCGGACACCCGCTTCGCGTCGGCGGGCGTCGGCGTGTAGACATGCGCGTCGCCGCCGGGACCGACCAACGTCGTGACATTGACCTGGTCACCGCCGACGCTCTTCACCAGATCGCCCAGGATTGAAAAGCTGACGACGACGTTGAGCTTCTCTTGCGCATGGACATGCGCGCTGCCCAAGAGCGAAAACAAGGCAAGCAAAGCGAGACGAAACACACGCATGATCAAGCCTCCAGATGCCGGCCGGGGAACAGTTTGCGCATGATGCCACCGACCGTTCCGAACAGAAGCGAGACCAGATAGATCACCGCCGCGATCAGAATAATCGCCGGTCCCGACGGAATTTTGGTCAGATACGACAGCACCAGCCCCGCATAACCGGAAACCATCGCGCTTAGAACCGCGACCAGCATCATCGCGCTGATGTCGCGGGTCCAGAATCGCGCGATACCCGCCGGCAAGATCATCAAGCCCACCGCGAGCAGCGTGCCGAGCGCATGAAAGCAGTTGACCAGATTGATCACCACCAGCGCCATGAAGGCGAGATGGGCCGGCGCGCCCGCGCGGCTGACGGAGCGCAAAAACAGCGGATCGACGCATTCGATCACCAGCGGCCGCCAGATCACCGCGAGCACGATCAGCGTCACCGTGGCGTTGAAGGCAATGACCAGCAGGGTCTGATCGTCCAGCGCCAGCACATTGCCGAACAGCACGTGCAAGAGATCGATGTTGGTGCCCTTGATCGAGACAATGGCGACGCCCAGCGCCAGCGACACCAGATAGAACGCCGCCAGCGATGCATCTTCCTTCAGCTCGGTGACGCGCGCGACGACACCCGCCAGGATTGCGACCGTGAACCCGGCGATCAGCCCGCCGAATGTCATCGCGAACAGATTGAGACCTGACAGCAGAAAGCCGATCGCCGCGCCCGGCAGGATCGCATGCGCCATCGCATCACCGACAAGACTCATGCGGCGCAGCATCAGGAATACGCCGATCGGCGCACCGCCGAGCGACAGCGCGATCACGCCGGCCAGCGCGCGGCGCATGAACTCGAATTCGGCAAAAGGTGCGATCAGTGCGTCGTAGACCATGATTGATCAGGCCGCGCGCATCGGTGGTGCGTCGATCGCGCAGGCGGCCGCGTCGTCGTCGAATGCCTCGCACATCCGCCGCGCTTCCAAGAGTCGCTCGGCGGTGAGAGTCTGCAACGTGTCACCCCACGCCACCGCCTGCCTTGCCAAAAGCAGCGTGTGAGGAAAATGCCGCCGCACCAGATCGAGGTCATGCAGCGCGGCCAGCACCGTGCGTCCCTCTTTGTGCCAGCGCAGCACAAGGTCCATCAGGTCGTTGGCCGTCTTGGCATCGATGGCGTTAAACGGCTCGTCGAGTACGATGACGCGCGCATCCTGCAACAACAGCCGCGCGAACAGCATGCGTTGCATCTGCCCGCCTGACAGCGTGCCGATCGAACGGTTCTCGAAGCCGGTGAGGCCAACCGCCGACAACGCTCGATCGACGCGCGCGACCTCGGCTTTGCCAAAACCGCCAAACAATCCCTTGCTGCGCCAAAGTCCTGTGCCGACAAAATCGAACACCGAAATAGGAAAGCTGCGGTCGATGTCGGCGGATTGCGGCAGATAGGCAATGTCGCGCGCCGCGACTGCGCCCAACCCGATCTGGCCGGCGAGCGGCTTGAGAATTCCGACGATGCCGCGAAACAGCGTCGACTTGCCGGCACCGTTCGGGCCGCACACGGCGAGCAGCGATCCCTCGGCGATTTCTCCGGTGAGGTGATGCACGGCGGGATGCCGGTCATAGCCGAGGGTAACGTCGCGGAATTGAAGTTGCGCAGCCATGCTCACCTCATCGCCAATAGAACGATCGCCCACAGCCCGGCGCTGAGCGCCACGGCGGCGGCAACCCGCGCCACAAGCGGCATGCGCAGGATCGACCACGCTGCCACCTGCGCCGGATGAGGCTGCCCGGGCGCGTGATGATGGCCGTGCCCGTGCTGGTGGGCATGGTCGTGCGCGTGCGAATGATCGTGAGCCATGACCAATATGTTATAGTATTACATATCGGGAAGTCCAGATATGGCCGCCTGCGGGAGAGGTGTTTCAGGGCTTCCCCAGCAGCATGGATAAGGCCGCAGCCAGGAACGGAAACGGCAGCGACACCGCCGCCCGAAACCAGACAAACCGCGCCGGCATAAAGGGAATTTCCCACAATATCATGCGCTGAAAGGCAAACAGCGCCCACGCGACCACGTAAGCCATCACCTGCGGCGCGCCCGCACCGCTTTTCAGTGCGACCGCTCCCAGCGAAAAGCCGATCACCGGGCCGCCCGGCGTGGCGGCGCCTGCAATCGTCGCTGTCAGCACACCGAGCCAGCCGGTGTCCGGCCCGAGCGAACTGATGATGAACTCCGGCGGGATGATCGCCGCGATAAATCCCGCACCGATCACGCCGATCCCGACGCGCGGCGCGATGTTGATGAAATCGCCCACGCCCTGCTTCATCGCGGTTTGAAACACCGGCTTGCCGCGCATGAATGTCAGCAGGCCAACACCGAGCACAGAGCCCCACAGCACGATATCGACCAGAAGCGCGCTCATCCTTCGAGCCGCTCCTTGACGCGCACATAAACGAAACGCCCGAGCGCGCCCGCAAGTATCGGCATCGGCAACGAGATGATGATGCGCCACAGCGTGAACTCGGTGCCCATGATCGGCAATTCCCACGAGATCGCGCGGCCGTATCCGATCAGCGTCCAGCTCACCACCATCGCAATGGTCGCGCCGAAATCCGCGCCGACTGCGAGCAGCGCGCTCGCCACCGGATAGGCCGTGAACGGACCGCCCGGCAGAATCGCACCAAACGCCGCGCCGATCAGCAGGCCTTTGAGACCCGAGTTGGGGCCAAGCGACTTCGACACCTTGTCGTGCGGCAGCACCGCCGCGATGAAGCCGCCGAGCAGACAGCCCGCGAGCACGCGCGGCAGGATTTCGGCAAACAGCCAGATGTCGCTCAGAAAGATAGTGACGACGCCCTGTGTCCCGTCACGCCGCCAGACCAGCGCGACACTGACCGCGACCAGCACAAGGATGAAGACAAACGACCACTGAATAGGTTTGCGCTTCTTAGGACGCACGACCGCAGCTGGCGTCTCGTCGTCGGACGGCGATGGATTGGGGGAAATGGGATCGGGCAAGAATCAAATCTGATGCGAGGGCTGAATTTGCAATTGCTTAGAGGCTTTCCGCGCGAAGCGAAACCGCGCTCC
>JAKFUP010000249.1 GCA_021732625.1 Hyphomicrobiales bacterium | reverse complement strand
TTCGCGCGCCTTCTTCAAGGATCAGCGCGCCAATCAGGTCGGCGACATCATGACCATCACGGTGAATTTCACCGACAAGGCCAACATCGCGAACCAGACGCAGCGCAGCCGTACCAGCAAGGAAGACTCCGGCGTTTCCGATTTCGCGGGCAGCAAACTCCTCACCGGCGCCGCCGCCTCGGTCTTCCCCGGCCGCATTCTCACGACCGACTCGACCGCCTCGACCGACGGCAAAGGCTCGGTGCAGCGCCAGGAAAACCTGCAAACCACCGTCGCCGCCGTGGTGACGCAAGTGCTGCCGAACGGAAACCTCGTCGTCGAAGGCAAGCAGGAGATTCGCGTCAACTTCGAAATCCGCGAACTGATTGTCGCCGGTGTCGTCCGGCCGGAGGATATCCAGAGCGACAACACCATCGACTCGAGCAAAATCGCGCAGGCCCGTATCGCTTACGGCGGCCGCGGCCAGATCACCGACGTGCAACAGCCGCGCTATGGCCAGCAGGTGCTCGACGTGCTCCTGCCATTCTAGTCACGCATGGTCCCGCAAGGCGGCCACCCGCTTTAGATCGGATCATGCACACCAGCTCCCACGCATTGCAGCGAACCTAGGCGTTGTAGTGTGTACGATGCGGCCTCCTGTAGCTCCCCTGCAGGAGGCCGCGATCGTTTTGTGATACACCGCGCGATTGCGGCGCAGTCGCCGATCTGGCAGAAATCCCGCGATGCTGAAACCGGGCGCACCTCAACCGCAACGGCTGGATCTGCTGCGTGCGATCCTGCGGCTGCATGTGGCCGCCGACCGCAACGATATCCTCGCCACCATCCAGTCGGACGCCGAGTTTCTCGACCTGCCGTCAGGCGGCGTGCTGTTCAAGCAAGGCGAGATGACCGACGACGTCTACTTCGTGCTGTCCGGGCGGCTGCGCGCCTCGGTCGATGACGGCCGTGGCGGCATGCGCGTCCTCGGAGAAATCGGCCGCGGCGAATCGATCGGCGAACTGGCGTTGTTCACCGGCGAGCCGCGCTCCGCCACTATTGTTGCACTGCGTGACAGCTCGGTGGTGAAGGTCACGCGCGAAACGCTCGATCGTGCGCTGAAGAAAGATCCGCAAATCGGTATTTCGATGACGCAGATCGTCATCGAGCGCTTCCGCCGTTCCGAGCGTGAACGTCAAAACCCGGTGGTGCCGGTCAACATCTGCCTCCTGCCGGTTACACTCGGCGTCGATACGATCGGGTTTGCCAATCGTCTACGCGAGGCACGCGCGTCCGACGCGCGGCCCATTACGATCGTGACGCCTGCCGAGATCGCCGAGCGCTTCGGAACCAACGCGGAGAAGCCGGCATGGCATCGATATGGCGCCGTCGCCAGCTACATCGATCAGATCGAGGCGCGCAGCGGCGCGGTTTATCTGATTGCCGAACCGCGCGATTGCGCGTGGACGCGGTTCTGCCTGCAATACGCCGACGAAGTCTTGCTGCTGGCCGATGCGAACGCCCCGCCTGCCCTCTCCAACATCGAGGCCGAGCTGCTCGATTGCGACCATCCGGTCTCCATCGCGCGCCAGACACTGGTGCTGCTGCATCGCGCCGATGTGCGAAGTCCCACCGGAACGGCGCGATGGCTGAATGAGCGGCCGAAAGCCTTGCGGCATTTTCACATTCGCCCTGAATTGACGCGCGACATTGCGAGACTGGCACGCATCGTGTCGGGCCGCGGTGTCGGTCTTGTGCTGGCAGGCGGCGGTGCGCGCGGCTTCGCCCATGTCGGCGTCTACCGGGCGCTGGAGGAAGCCGGGATCGATGTCGATATTGTCGGCGGCACATCGATCGGCGCGCTGATGGGCATGTGCGTTGCGTTCGATCGGTCGGCAGACAAATTCGACACCGCCGCGAAGAAGGCCTTCCTGATGCACCCGGCCGGCAACATCACCGGCGACTATAACTATCTGCCGATGATCTCGCTCATCAAGGGCCGGCGCACGCGCGAAGCGCTGGCGCAGGCGATCGTCGATGCAGCGGGCCTTCCAATCGACACCGAAGACACATGGAAAACCTTGTTCGTCATCGCGTCGGACTTTACGACCGCAAGCGAAGCCGTGCTGTCGCGCGGCGAACTCGCCCGCAACGTGGTCGCGAGCTACGCGATCCCGGGCGCGCTGCCGCCGACTTTCATTGGCGGTCATATGATGTTCGACGGGGCAACCTTCAACAACTTCCCGGTCGATGCGATGATCCGCGCCAGGGCCGGGAAAATCATCGGTGTCGATCTGGCGATCGAGGGTCGGCAGAGCTTTAATCTCAGCGAAGCACCGGGAACATGGGCGCTGCTGCGCGACCGGCTGCGGCCGCGCGCCAAGCGGCTCTATCCGCTGCCGTCGTTGCCGGAAATCATGGTCAGCTCGTCGTTCATCAGCTCCATCGCGCGTCAGCAGACCATGTGCAAGCTGGTCGACCTCTTGTTCCAGCCGCGCATCGCCGATGTCGGATTGCTCGAATGGCGGCGCTACGACGACATCGTCGCTGCCGGCTACGCGCATGCGAAGGACGTGTTGGGCAAAATGAGCGAAGAGGAACTGGCGAAGTTCCGCTAACGGCGCGCGATATCCCTCCCCTCGATGGGGAGGGTCGCATAGACGGCCTTGGCCGTCGTTCTTATAATATGAACGCCGATGCTTTGCATCGGCTGTGGCGAAGCGGAGGCCGGGGTGGGGTGAGGCACGCCCCCACCCGACGCTCGTTCGCTATCGCTCACATCGCGCCACCCTCCCCACAAGGGGGAGGGAAAGAAAAAACAGCGCGAGCCGGGAACGGCGGAATTGTGAACCTTTCAACGCACGGGCGCGTCACAAGACTTGCAGCACCCTTCCGTCGCACGAATGGAGAACCCGATTGCCGAACAACCGATATAGCTTTGCCGCCCTTGTTCTGGTTTCCCTGTGCGCACCGGCACATGCAGACAGCCTCGACATCCTGCAAGGAAAGTTCGCCTTCAACTGGCGCTCCGAGCCTGACCGCGAAAAATGCGTCAAAGTCGAAGGGGCATTGCTGGCCAGTTTCAAGTCGGCAAAATACAAATGCGATCTGAAAGTGATCTCGAACACATCCAGCGGCGAGAAGGCTCGCACCTGCACAGCCGCGAAGGATGGTAAAGAAACGAAGGACGGCAAGGAGTACCTGATCTTCGACACGAAGCGCTCATGCGAGAAGGAGCGAAAAGATCAGGCGTCGAATGAGTGAGACCGCAAGGATGTGCCCGACGATCGCAACTGCGTCTCGGACCATTGCTCGCCGAAATTCGCGACCTGCAAGGCAAGCGGCTGCTGGCAGGAAGGCGGACGCTACGGCAGCGTCAAGACCTGCAATCTCAACAAAACAATAAGCCGTCGTCGCACGGCCTAGAATAAATTCCTATTTTACTATCCCCGCCTTCCAAATCTGACTTATAGTGTTTGCATCCTGTCCCACTGAGAGGGGCGGTTCGCGATCGTCACGAGACGCGGGGCGGGATGCGGTGGACGCGGCAGCGTCAGGCGCGGACGAGATGCGGTTGGGGAAGCTGTGGCAGGATGTCTCTCAGGAGACGCGGCCTTGGCATCTATAGACCCGCAGCTCCGATGTGCTGACGACGGCGCTGCGCGTTGCGGGCCAGGGCGGAGATACGCCTTACTCGCAATGCCTTGCGCGCCGGCCCAAGTCGTGTGGTCCCGATGCCCGTCGCTGGCATCAAGGGATGGAGAGCCTGTGTTGTCTACCGGCACACAGGACACCCTCAGTCCCGACGGAGACGAACCCAAGCGTATCAATCGCCACCGGGGAGAGCACGAAGCAAGCCGAAAAAACCACTGCGTGCGGAACGCCGGGCGACCCCGGTGTATTCGTGGTGACTAT
>JAKFUP010000242.1 GCA_021732625.1 Hyphomicrobiales bacterium | reverse complement strand
GTACTTCTTGCGCAGAAGCTCGATCGGATCGCTTTCGGTGCGCGGCGTATGCGGCGTGTTGACGCCGACCACACCGGCGACGCGCGCCGGGTGGCGCAGCGGCATCTGCCAGACGATGAACCCGCCCCAGTCGTGGCCGACGAAGATCGCCTTGTCGATTTTCAGATGATCGAGCAAGCCGATCAGGTCGCCGGTCAGATGCTCGATGTCGTAATCCTCGACTGCTTCCGGGCAGTCGGTCGCGCCATAGCCGCGCTGATCCGGTGCGATCACGCGAATGCCCGCTGCGCTCAACGCCTTGAGCTGATGCCGCCAGGAAAATGCGATCTCCGGCCACCCGTGACACAGCACCATCGGAATCGGATCGTCTTTCGGTCCTGCATCGTAGAACCCCATCCGGATTCCGTTGACCTGCGCGTATTGCAGCGGCGGCATTTCAATCATTCACAGACTCCAGTTCTTTCACCTCTCCCCGCCTGCGGGGAGAGGTCGGATTGCGCAGCAATCCGGGTGAGGGGCAAACGCAGCGTCACTGTTGCGCTTGCCCCTCACCCCGACCCTCTCCCCGTAAGAACGGGGAGAGGGAGGGCGTCCGCGCAAGGGGAGAGGTAACTGATCGATCACTCCGCCGCGGTCTGCGTCGCCTTCGGCGGCAGATAAGCCGCCACCAGCGTTTCCATCTCGGCGGGCAGCATCTCGGCCAGCACCTCCACATGCGGAATGATGTTGGCGCCGGCGATGAAGCCGAAGTCGAGCTGGTCGCGATAGCTTTGCACGGTGATGTTGAGCGCGAGGCCGTGCGCCGCGATCGACACCGGGAAGATATGCAACAACTCGGCGCCGACCGCATAAAGCGTCTGCCGCGGCCCCGGCACGTTGGAGATGGTGACGTTCGCCGCCGCAGGCAGCACATCGGACAGGTTCGAGCGGCTGTACAGCAGCGCCAGCACTTGCACGATGATCGGTGCGCCGAGCATCGAGACGTTGGAAATCTGCGGCATCAGCGCGCGCAGCGGATGCGCCATCTCCTTGGATTTGGTCGATTGCGCGATGATCGTTTCCAGCCGCAGCTTTGGATCGTCGATGTCGCTCGCCAGCGTGCACACCATGCCGAACACCTGGTTGTTGGCGTCGGTGTTGCCTTCCTCGCGCAGCGAGATCGGCACACCGGCGGTCAGCGACTTCGCCGGGAGTGCGCCGCGCTCGCTGAGGTAACGGCGCAAGACACCACTGGACAGCGCCATCACCACATCATTGAGCTTGCCGCCGGAGGCCTTTGCGATTGCCTTGGCCTGCGACAACGACACCGACACGCCGGCGAAGCTGCGTTCGGACGAAATCGATTTGTTCAGCACTGTCGAGGGCGACATCAGGCCGCCGATATCCTTGCGCGTGGCGGGATCGGCAATTTTAGTGGCCATGTCCGACATGCTCTTGAGCATCGCCGGAATGCTGCCGGCGAACTTCACGGCATTTTCCATCTGGAACATGGCGTTATCGAACAGGATCGAGCCGATATCGTTCTTGCCGGTGCGCGGCAATTCGAGACTGCGCATGCCGCTCTCGCCCTCAACCGGTGGCCGCCACATCTGAGTGTAGGAATCGATAAAGTGCGCGGCGATATCGCGCGGCTCAGTCTTGTTTTTCATCTGCGGCGTCGGCGGCGCTACCTCGCGCGGCGTCTCGCTGATGTCGTAGATGATGCTGGTCAGGGCCGCGCCCGCGCCGCCGTCGATACAGGCATGATGGATCTTGGAATAAAGGCCGATCTCGTTGTCCTTCATGCCTTCGAAAACATAGAACTCCCACAGCGGCCGCGCGCGATTGAGCAGCTTGGCGTGCATCCAGCCGACGGTGCGCTCAAGGATGACGCGGTCGGACGGCGCAGCCAGCGCGCCGCGGAAGATGTGACGGTTGATGTCGAAGTCTTCGTCCTCGACCCAGCTTGGATGGTCGATATCGAGCGGCGTCTTGGCGAGCTTCGACTTCAAGATCGGCGCGACATGCAGACGCGAGGCGATCATCGCCTTGAAGTCTTCGAAGAAGTCGCCCTTGTAACCGTCCTTGAGACGGAAGATCGCCATGCTCCCCACATGCATCGGCATCTCGGGTGTTTCGAGATACAGAAACGATGCATCGACCGACGACAGCTTGCGGTTCGTGCTCATGGTGTCCCTCCCTGGGATCGACTGTTACTGCCGGGCCTTTGCGGCTCTCGTTCTTTTAGTTACTGCTCTTTGCGCATGATCTGATCCGAAAACCGGTACCCATCCCGGATCAAGTCCGGGACAGGCTTTTTCGGGATCATGCTGTCCGGCCATAAGCAAAAGCGAACGGACCTGATTTATCGAACGGATGAAATTCGCCTTCGGGCTGCGCCAGCCGGTCGGCGATCGCCCACAGCGCGGCTGCGTTGACGCCAAGCCCGAGATGACTTGCGAGCAACACCTCGATGTTCTCGGCGCGGTCGTTGGGCTGCAACAGGCAGGTGCGCCAGTTCACCACGCCATCGCCGCGCGTGTAGATCGAGGTCGCCGGCACCGCCAGATCGCCGGCCAGCGCCTTGATGTCCGCGCTGTCGCCATCGCCGACCTTTTCGCCGGACAAGCGCTCGTAAAGCTGCCGTGCGTTGGTCGCGGTGATGTCACCTGCAAACGGACTGCCGAGCGTGATGACGGAGCGCACCGTCTCCGGTGCATGCAGCGCGAGGTCGCGCGCATAGATGCCACCAAGGCTCCATCCGATCAGTGTCACCTTCTGTCCGGTCTCCTCATGAATATCCGACAGAAGCTGGCGTAGCTTGGGCCGCATGCCGAAGACGCCGCCGAGATTGCGTCCGAGCTTCCACGCGCGGGTGTCATAACCGAGATGCCGGATGAAGCGCCGCAGCGGCGCGGTCGACAGGTCGCTGGCGAGGAAGCCCGGCATCACCAGCACCGGATGGCCGTCGCCCTTCGGCGCCCGCATCAGCACTGGCGCCAGCAGCGCGCTGGCGTTGAACTCGAGCACGCCCCGAACTTCAGCCAGAAGCAGACCGAGACCCGGTGGACGAAGACGGCCGGCGGACGCGGTCTCGTCCATACTCGCTGACACGCCCATACTATCTGAAATGGCCATGGATGACTGTCACTCTCAAACGCGACACCTCACGCAAGCTGACCCGGACTGACGCGTCCCGCCCGGACAAACCTGAAGGATGATCCTGAAGCATATGCAGGCGCTTGCCAACATGACTCCCGCCCTCGAGACGCCCGTCCTGAGGCTGCCTTTGTTGCTGCGCACAAAAGGAGCCAAACGATCTTGCGGCGTATATCCGGTATCAGCAGTTATTTCTTACTTCTGCCGGCCCCGGCCGCCGCCATCGTCTGGTTGATCATGTTCTGGAACATCTCCATCACCTGGACCGAGACATTCGGATTGAACCAGCTCTGCACCAAGCCCTCCGGTGAAAACGCATTGATGCTCGACGACATCTTGTCCTGAAGCTGGTCCATCACCGCCTTCTGCATCGGCTGGACGTCAGGAAGGCCCATAAAGGCGCGGGCCTCGGCCGGAGTGCAATCGACTTCAACATTGATCTTCATGTGCTACTCCCGGTGACCGGCTGGGTAATTTCGCCAGACTGCATTTATGACAGTATCGTCGCGACACCCCTCAAGATGCAAGCGAGCGGACAGCTTTAAGGTAAACGTCCGCGCCAAATCCCCCTCCGGAGATCATCATGCCCTCGCAGAAATTCCAGTTTTCCGGCGCGGACGGCCAACAGCTTGCCGCCGTGCTGGATATGCCGCCACAAAAGCCTTTGGCGTTCGCGCTGTTCGCGCACTGCTTTACCTGCGGCAAGGACGTGCTGGCCGCCAAGCGGGTCGCCGACGCGCTGGCGATGCACGGTAT
>JAKFUP010000228.1 GCA_021732625.1 Hyphomicrobiales bacterium | reverse complement strand
CGTTTTTCCAGCGCACGAACGTATTCGCTGGCCTCGATCAGCGTATCGGGCGTCCCGGTATCGAGCCAGGCAAAACCGCGCCCGAAATTTTCGACTTTGAGGTCGCCGCGCGCGAGGTACGCGCGGTTCACGTCGGTGATTTCCAGTTCACCGCGCGCTGACGGCTTGAGACTACGCGCGATGCCGACGACATCGGCGTCGTAGAAATAAAGTCCGGTCACGGCCCACTTCGATTTCGGCTTCGCCGGTTTTTCCTCGATCGATATTGCGCGGCCGTGATCGTCGAATGCGATCACACCGTAACGCTCCGGGTCTGGCACCTGATAGGCGAATACGGTCGCGCCGGATGTGCGCTGCGCCGCTGGCTGCAGCAGGCCTTGCAGCCCCGAGCCGTAAAACAGGTTGTCGCCGAGAATGAGCGCCGACGGGCTGTTGCCGATAAAGTCAGCGCCAATGATGTAGGCTTGCGCCAGACCTTCCGGCTTTGGCTGCTCGGCGTAACTGAGCTGGATGCCCCATTTGCCGCCGTCGCCGAGCAATCGCTTGAAATGCGGCAAATCGTGCGGGGTTGATATGATGAGGATATCGCGGATGCCAGCCAGCATCAGCGTGGTCAGCGGATAATAGATCATCGGCTTGTCGTAGACAGGAAGCAGCTGCTTCGACATCGCAAGCGTCATGGGATGCAGGCGCGTCCCGGATCCGCCCGCAAGGATGATGCCTTTCATCGCACTCACGCTCCGCTCATCAATTGCGCCACGCAGGCGTGCGCCGAACTGCGCCAATCCGGAAGCCGCAATCCGTAAACTTCGGACAGCTTATCGCAGTTGAGCCGGGAATTGTCCGGCCGCGCGGCCGCCGTCGGGTATTCCGCAGCCGTTATTGGAACAACGTTAACGCGCTTGCGGCCACGTCTGGCCGCTTCCTCAAAGACCGTTTGTGCGAATCCGGCCCATGTCGTGTCGCCCGAGCCGGCCAGATGAAACGTTCCGCGCAACCGCGCATCGTCCGGTTTGGCGCGCAGCATCGAGGCGATCGCCACGATAGCGCCGGCAATGTCAGCGGCCGCCGTGGGGCAACCGTACTGATCGGCGACGACGTTGATCTCGTCGCGCGTTTCACCAAGCCGCAGCATGGTTTTGAGAAAATTCTGGCCGAACGGGCTGTAGATCCAGCTGGTCCGCAGAATGACGTGATCTGGATTCGCTGTCGCCACGGTTTTTTCACCCGCGAGTTTGGAGCGTCCATAGGCGTTCAGCGGCGCGGTCGCATCCGTCTCGCGATATGGTTTATCGGCGCGTCCGTCGAAGACATAGTCCGTCGACAGATGAATGATCGGAACATTCAGTTTGCGCGCAGCGGCTGCGACCGCGCCCGCTGCCGTGGCATTGATGCGGAACGCGCGCGCTTCCTCTGCCTCGGCCTGATCGACGGCCGTGTAAGCAGCGGCGTTGACGATGACATCGGGCTGGGTGGAGGCGAGCGCCGGTGCAATGGTCTGCAGCTTCTCGAAATCCATGCTGACCCGGCCGACCGCGATCAGCGAAATATCCGCCGTCTCGCAGGCAAGCAGCGATTGAGCGAGCTGACCCTTGGTGCCAGTAACGACGATCCGCATGATCTCAACATCCGAGGGTACCGCGACGTGTCTGCGGCGTGCCTCTCAATAGCGATCCCGCGCCCATGTGTGAAGCCGCAAGCTCCATCAACTGCCGCAGAGTAGGGCATCGCTTCGTTTGCATGCGCGAAGAATCGAACTATGGTCGCGCCGATGGAACGGTGGCTTCGGAACTGGCTGAATTCGCATGGCCTCGGCGCGATCGCGCTGGCCGTGGTCATCATTGCGTTTGCGCTGTCGATGCTGATGCTCGGGATCGGCTATCTGATCGTGAGTTAAGCAGCCGCGGCATTTGAGCCGAAATCAGGCAAGTTAGATCCAGGCATGCCAGATGCCGCAGCCGCGTTGCAAATTGCCCCGCGCCGTTGCATATCAGAGACCTGATGCGGGTGTAGCTCAATGGTAGAGCAGCAGCCTTCCAAGCTGAATACGAGGGTTCGATTCCCTTCACCCGCTCCAATTCTTCCACCCGCTCCAATTCTTCGCGTGTCGTATTTCACCACGTGAACTGATCGAACCCGGCAATATTCCGCACAGCGGTTCTGCAATGCAGCGCCGCGGACAGGCTGCGCGCCAAAGGCGCTTGCCGGGGGCGGAAGCCGCTGTGTATAGAATTGACCTATCAAAAATCAGCAACAAACGGTGAGGAACGCTCCATGGACTTCAACCTGTCGGAACGCCAGCAGCAGTGGCTCGGCCGCGTTTCATCGTTCATGGACAAGCATGTCCGCCCTGCGGTGCCGATCTACAAGGAGCAGGATGAGAAGGGCGATCGCTGGAAGGTGATTCCGATTGTCGAGGATTTGAAGAAGAAGGCGCGCGCCGAGGGCCTCTGGAACATGTTCATGCCGCCGTCGTCGCATGAAGACGACGAGTTCCGCGGCGCCGGCCTGACCAATCTCGAATATGCGCTGCTTTCCGAACAGATGGGCCACATCGGCTGGGCTTCGGAAGTGTTCAACTGCTCCGCGCCTGACACCGGCAACATGGAAGTGCTGCTGCGCTACGGCACCAAGGAACACAAGAAGAAGTGGCTGCGTCCGCTGATGGACGGCGAAATCCGCTCCGCGTTCCTGATGACCGAACCTGCGGTTGCGTCGTCGGATGCCGCCAACATCGAAACATCGATCAAGCGCGACGGCGATCATTACGTCGTCAACGGCCGCAAGTGGTGGTCGTCGGGCGTCGGCGATCCGCGCTGCAAGATCGCGATCGTGATGGGCAAGACCGATCCGAATGCCGCACGTCACGCACAGCAGTCGCAGATTCTGGTACCGCTCGACACACCGGGCATCAAGATCGAGAAGATGCTGCCTGTATTCGGCTACGACGATGCGCCGCACGGTCACGCACAAGTCCTGCTTGATAACGTCCGCGTTCCGGCCAGCAACATTCTGCTCGGCGAAGGCCGCGGCTTCGAGATCGCGCAGGGCCGTCTCGGTCCGGGCCGTATCCATCACTGCATGCGCACCATCGGCAAGGCCGAGGAGGCGCTGGAGAAAATGGTGAAGCGGCTGTCGTCACGCACCGCGTTCGGCAAGAAGATCATCGAGCATTCGGTGTGGGAGCAACGCATCGGCGAGGCGCGCACCGACATCGAGATGAACCGTCTGCTGTGCTTGAAGGCAGCCGACATGATGGACAAGGTCGGCAACAAGACCGCGCAGCTTGAGATTGCGATGATCAAGGTCTCGGCGCCGAACATGGCGCTCAAGATTATCGACAACGCGATTCAGGCTTACGGCGCGGCTGGCGTCTCCGACGACGCCGGTCTCGCGCGCGATTACGCCAGCATGCGCACCATGCGTCTCGCGGACGGGCCGGACGAGGTGCACAACCGCGCCATCGCGCGCCTCGAAGTGCGCAAGTACGCCAACAGTCCTGCCAAGCACTGACCGGCGGTAACCCGTGTCCACCGGCGTGCGGCGAGACGAGGATTTTTCCGGCACCAAGCCTGTCGAGGAGCGTCATCGCGTCGATGAAGCGCGCCTCGCGGCATGGATGGCCGAGAACGTGGAAGGCTTTGCCGGTCCGCTGAGCGTCTCGCAGTTCAAGGGCGGTCAGTCCAACCCGACGTATCGGCTCGATACGCCGGGCCGGGCCTACGTGATGCGCCGCAAGCCGTTCGGCAAGTTATTGCCGTCCGCACATGCGGTCGATCGCGAATTTCGCGTCATCGCAGCGCTCGGCAAGCAGGGCTTTCCGGTCGCGAAAGCCTACGCGCTCTGCATGGACGACAGCATCATCGGTGCTGCGTTCTACATCATGTCGATGGAAGAGGGCCGGGTGCTGTGGGACCCGACGCTGCCAAACC
>JAKFUP010000048.1 GCA_021732625.1 Hyphomicrobiales bacterium | reverse complement strand
CCGACCTCTCCCCGTAAACGGGGAGAGGTGAAAAAATTACGCCGCCTCGATCTTCACATACTCGAAGTCGCCGGGCTTGTTATCGATGCCAAGTTTCGGCGCGGAAATCCAGCCCGCGAACTTGCCAGCTTCGCTCACCGGCGTCATCAGCGACGAGATGAAATCGCCGTCGTCGTTCGACGGCAGATAATCGTCGCGCACCTTGGCCCACTCGCTGTCCGACACGATCACGCCCTTCGGCGTGGCCTGCACCTTGGCGAATTCGCCGATCTGGCGATGGAATACGGTGTGCGGCAACTCAAGCCGGAAGTTGACGCCGGTCTTCTCGATCAACTTGTTCCAGCGCTCGACGCCCTTGGCGCAATCTTGCGTGTAGTCGTCGCGCAGGCGCATGTTGAGCGCGGTCAGCGCCGGCTCGTCGACCATCGCGATCTTGCCATCGACCATCTTCAGAACCTTGTAGATGTCGGTGGTGAGACGATGATCGTCGTCGATCTTGGTTTCCTGGAAACGCCCCTTCAAACCGGCGTTGTAGAAGTTCGCCGCGTTGGTCGATACTTCCGAGCCGAACAGATCGAGCGACAGCGAGTAGTGCAGGTTGACCTTCTTCTGGATCGTCGGCAGATCGATCACGCCGAGTGCGCGCACCTTGGCGATCTCGTTCGGATCGTCGATCCCGGCAGCTTTCATTGCCTCGCAGGTCCGCTGCAGCACACGGCCGACGCCGGTTTCGCCGACGAACATGTGATGCGCTTCCTCGGTCAGCATGAACCGGCAGGTGCGCGAGAGCGGATCGAAACCCGACTGCGCGAGGCTTTCGAGCTGCATTTTGCCGTCACGATCGGTGAAGAACGTGAACATGAAAAACGACAGCCAGTCCGGCGTCGCCTCGTTGAACGCGCCGAGCATGCGCGGCGCATCGGCATCGCCCGAGCGGCGGCGCAGCAGATCGTCAGCCTCCTCGCGGCCATCGCGGCCGAAATACTTCTGCAGCAGATAGACCATCGCCCAGAGATGGCGGCCTTCCTCGACGTTGACCTGAAACAGGTTGCGCATGTCGTAGAGCGACGGCGCGGTCTTGCCGAGATGGCGCTGCTGCTCGACCGACGCCGGCTCGGTATCGCCCTGGATCACAACGAGGCGGCGCAGCATGGCGCGATACTCACCCGGAATTTCCTGCCACGCTTTCTCGCCCTTGTGCTGGCCGAAGTTCACCAGGCGATTGTCTTCCTGCGGCGCCAGCAGCACACCCCAGCGATATTCCGGCATGCGCACGTAATCGAACTTGGCCCATCCCTTTGGGTCAACGCTGACGGCTGTGCGCAGATAGACGAGGCTGTCCTGAAAGCCCTCCGGTCCCATGTCGTTCCACCAGTCGAGATAACCGGGGTGCCAACCCTCCAGCGCCTTGAGCACCTGACGATCTTCCGTCAGATTCACGTTGTTCGGAATCTTGGTGGTGTAATCGACGTTCAAGATGTTCATCGTGGCTCTCCGTTATCTCTATGCTTTCATTCCGGGGCGCGAGTGCAACGAGCGAACCCGGAATCCAACGATCGGCAAACTCTGAACGTGTTGAGCGTTGGATTCCGGGTCTGCGCCTATCGGCGCATCCCGGAATGACAGCTCAAACCCGCGTCATATCGAACTGCGCCCGCTCGCCAGTGCCATAGCGCTGCAAGGCGCCAACTTCGCCAACGGCGTTTGGCCGCTGGAAGATCCAGTTCTGCCACGCCGTCAACCGCGAGAAGATTTTCGATTCCATCGTTTCCGGCCCGACAAAACGCAGATTGGCTTCCATGCCCGTGAGGCTGTCCGGCGAAAAGCTGGAGCGCTCCTCGAAAAACACCCGCACTTCGTCGTCCCAATCGATGTCGTCGAGCGCGAAGGTTATCAGACCAAGTTCCTCGGCCGCTTCGGCATCGAGCGATTCGCCCTGACGTGATGAGGCTTTCACCACATCGTTCGGATCGGCCTGAAAGCGCGACTCCAGCCGCGTCAGGCCATGGCTCATCGGATACGGACCGAAATTCATCGCGCTGAGCACGATCGCCGGCGGTGCGCGATTGTCACCTTGCTTCTGACCGATCAGCATGTACGAGCGGTCGGCGGCGAACACGAGTTCCGCCAACGTCCCTGCAAAGCACGAGCCCGGCTCGACCAGCGCCACCAGTGTGCGCGACGTTACGTCGATGCGCTTGAGCACACGCTTCCAGTAATGCCGCACCTCGTTGACCAGCCAGTGGTCCTTGTGCACATCGAGGAAGGCGTCATAGGCCAGCACGCTGGCGCCGTCGCCGAGCGACTTGAACACCAGCATCGCGGTCTCAGTTTCGTTGATGCGCAGATGCAGGATGGCATCGTCCAGCTCACGCGCGACCTGAAGCGGCCAGAACCCTGCGCCCTGCGCCTGCATCGCGGCGACATCGGCGGGAGGAGGCGCATCGGATGCCTTGATCGAAATGGTGGCCGTGCGCGCAGCCCGATCGAGATCGACGCTGACGAATTCGTAGCGGATGCTGTCGCCATCGATGGTGCGATTGAGCGGCGCAAGCGCGATGCCCGCGCCCTGCCCTGCACGCTTCGAGGACGCTGCGAATTCGTTGGCCCGTTCGGTGACGCGCGCCTCCAGCTTGGAGTTCGGCACGATCTCATCGACCAGCCGCCACTGCACGGCGCGCTTGCCCTTGATGCCTTCCTCGATGGTGCAGAAGAAGTCTGCGTGATCGCGGCGCACCTTGCGCTTGTCGACGACGCGGGTGAGGCCCCCGGTGCCAGGCAGCACCGCCAGCAGTGGCACCTCCGGCAGCGATACCGCAGCCGAGCCATCGTCAGCCATGATGATGTGATCAGCAGCGAGCGCGAGTTCGTAACCGCCGCCCGCGGCCGTCCCGTTCACGACGCAGATAAACTTCTGGCCCGAGTTCTCGCTGGAGTCCTCGAGGCCATTGCGCGTCTCGTTGGTGAATTTGCAGAAGTTGACCTTGTGTGCATGGGTCGAGCCCGCGAGCATGCGGATATTGGCGCCGGCGCAGAACACGCGGTTCTTGCCCGAGCGCATCAGCACGGTCTTGACCTGCGGATGCTCGAAGCGCAGCCGCTGCACGGCATCCGCCAGTTCGATATCGACGCCGAGATCGTAGGAATTCAGCTTGAGCTGATAGCCCTCGAACAAACCGCCGTTCTCGTCCACGTCCATGGTGAGCGTGGCGACGTCGCCCGCGGCGTCCAGCTTCCAGTGCCGGTAGCGCGACGGATCGGTCTGAAAATCGATGTGCTTGGCGCCGTTCGCGAGCTTGCGGTCTTCACCGGCCATGGTGCCACCCTGTGAGTTTCTTGTCTTGTCTGAATATGCATAATAATGCATGTTTTAGAGATAAGGTCCAGAGCTAAGCCTAAGAACCTGCATTTTCTTTCATATTCGTGATTGTGACGAGGGAAACAAAATTCGGTTGCACTGGCAGATGGTTAGATCGAATCCAGCGTCAGAAAGCCGAGAATAGCGATCGGCAGGCCCACCCCCTCATCCTTCGAAAGCACCATAGCAACGCTGGAGTACGAAAGCCGCTCCGCAAAACTTCGAGGACAGGCGGGCGTCGCTGCACGCACCGAAAGCTCGGCAAGCTCGGTCCTCGCCTCGCCGAGCAAACGCTCGACAGCACGCACACGCCCAAGCCTGTGCTTCAAACCGGCGTTCGCGATCTGGATGCATGCGCGCAGCAGAATACGATCGCGCCTGCCCATCGGCGCAGCTAGCCACACCGCTTCGAGAATTTCGTGTGACTCCCAAAAGAAACCCGCGTCGTTCAGCGCGAGGCCATAGACCAGTGCCGGGTGATCGAACGGCACGAACGATTCAAAACGCGGCGGCACCAGAGACTTTGCCCGCGCGAGCGTTTCGTCGTCCGGCGCGGCTGTTTCTCCCGGAGTATAAATCCAGCGCGGGAGAGGGAGATCTTTCGAC
>JAKFUP010000205.1 GCA_021732625.1 Hyphomicrobiales bacterium | reverse complement strand
ATTTTCGAGTACGCCATCCTGATCATGCTCTCCACGGTCGGCATGATGATCCTGATCTCAGCTGGCGATCTGATCGCACTCTATCTCGGTCTCGAGCTGATGAGTTTAGCGCTCTATGTCGTGGCCTCCAGCCATCGCGATGATGCCAAGTCGACTGAGGCGGGGCTGAAGTATTTTGTGCTTGGCGCATTGTCATCCGGCATGCTGCTGTACGGCGCGTCTTTGATCTACGGCTTCACCGGCACTGTCAGCTTCGCTGGCATCGCGGCTGCGGCTAAAGAGCCGACGACGGGTCTTGTGTTCGGCCTCGTATTTTTGCTCGCAGGCCTCTGCTTCAAGATTTCGGCTGTGCCGTTCCACATGTGGACGCCCGACGTTTATGAAGGCGCGCCGACTCCGGTCACTGCTTTCTTTGCCTCTGCGCCAAAAGTTGCGGCGCTTGCGGTGTTCACCCGCGTGGCACTCACCGCGTTTCCGGGCATCACCTCGCAGTGGCAGCAGATCGTGGTGTTTGTCGCCATCGCCTCGATGGTGCTGGGTTCGTTCGCGGCCATCGGCCAGAAGAACATCAAGCGCCTGATGGCTTATTCGTCCATCGGCCATATGGGCTTTGCGCTAGTTGGCCTCGCGGCAGGCACCCAAGAGGGCGCGCAGGGCGTGCTGATCTACATCGCGATCTATGTTGCCATGACGCTCGGCACCTTCTCGGTGATCCTGGCCATGAAGCGCAACGGGCAAGCGGTCGAGACCATCAGCGACTTCGCAGGCCTCTCCCGTACCAATCCGCTGCTGGCGTTCTTCCTTGCTATGCTGCTGTTCTCTCTGGCCGGCATTCCGCCGCTCGCGGGCTTCTTTGCCAAGTTCTATGTCTTCCTCGCCGCCATCAAGGCCGGGCTGTTTACGCTGGCCGTGATCGGCGTCGTCGCCAGCGTGATAGGCGCGTTCTACTACCTCACCATCATCAAGGTGATGTACTTCGACGAGCCGAAGGACGCCGTCGATCCGGTCCGCATCGAATTGCGCGCCGTGCTTGCGGTCGCGGGCGGCTTCAACATGCTGTTCTTTGTCTATCCCGCGCCGCTGATCACGGCGGCGACGGCTGCCGCGAAATCGCTGTTTTGACGCACTTCACGCTCGGATCGCGCGCCGCATCGCAGGGCACTCGTCTGCTCGCATTCGACGAGATCGGCTCGACCAACGCTGAAGCGCTGACGCTGGCGCGAAGCGGCGAGCAGGGCCCACTATGGCTGGTCACCGACCAGCAGAGCGGGGGACGCGGGAGGCGTAATCGCGCCTGGATGTCCCCGAAGGGCAATCTCGCCTGCAGCGTGCTCGAGGTGCTTCCCGTGGCACCTCCGATTGCAGCGACGCTCGGCTTTGCAGCGGGGCTGGCGCTGGACGCGGCGCTTGACCGGATCAGTTTCGAGGCTCGGCTGCGTGCGGCAGGTGGGGATGCTGTACAATTCAAACTGAAATGGCCGAACGATGTGCTGGCGAATGGCCGCAAGCTCTCCGGTATTCTGCTGGAGGCGGACGTGACCGCGCCGGATCGGCTCGCGGTCGTGGTGGGCATCGGCGTCAATGTGGTGGCCGCGCCCGAGGGGCTGCCTTACCCGGCGACGTCGCTGAAGGAATGCGGCATCAACGCAGGTGCGGAAGACCTGTTCAGCGCGCTGTCCGACGGCTGGGCGGAGTTTCGCGGCATTTGGAACCTCGGCCGCGGCTTCGATGAGATTCGCCGAAAATGGCTTGATCGCGCCGCGGGCCTCGGCGAGCGGGTATCAATCCATACCGGGAGCGCTACAGTCGATGGTATCTTCGAAACCATCGACGAGACGGGCTGCATGATCGTGATGACTGCTGACAACCGCCGCGTTCCGGTCGCCGCAGGCGATGTCTATTTCGGCGCTGCCGCATCGGCGAGGGCTAACTGATGGCGAGGCCCGATGAACTGACCTTCGCGCCGCTGGGCGGCGTCGGCGAGATCGGTATGAATCTCTCGATCTACGGCCTTGGCAATCGCCAACAGCGGAGCTGGCTTGCGGTCGATCTCGGCGTGTCGTTCGGTGACGAGGAGCACCTGCCGGGCATCGATCTTGTGATGCCCGATATCCGCTTCCTTGAAAGCCAGCGCAAGAATCTGATGGGCCTTGTGCTGACACACGCCCATGAGGATCACTTCGGCGCCATTATCGATCTGTGGCCGAAGCTGAAATGCCCGATTTATGCGACGCCGTTCAGCGCTGCGCTGTTCGAGGCCAAGTGTAACTCCGAGCGCAATCCGCCGCGCATTCCGGTTACGGTCATTCCATCCGGCGCGCGGATCGATATCGGCCCGTTCAATGTGGAATTCATCCCGGTTGCGCATTCGATTCCAGAATCCCATGCGCTGGCGATCCGGACCGAAATCGGCACGGTGTTGCACACCGGTGACTGGAAGATCGACCCTACGCCGATCATCGGTCTGCCGACCGATGAGAAGCGGCTGCGCGAGATCGGCGAAGAAGGCGTGATGGCGCTGGTCGGCGATTCCACCAACGCCGTGCGCGAGGGTCGTTCGCCATCGGAAGCTGAAGTCGCCAAGGGAATTGCCGCCATCGTCAAGGCTGCGCGCGGGCGCGTGGCGGTGACGACGTTCGCCTCGAATGTCGCGCGGCTGAAGGCTGTGGCGGATGCAGCCCGCGAGGCGGGCCGCGAAGTCGTGGTGGTTGGTCGTGCCATGGAGCGTGTCGTGCAGGTGGCACGCGAGACTGGCTATCTCGACGGTGTACAGGATTTCCGCAGCATCGACGTCTATGGCCACATTCCGCCGGACAAGGTGCTGGCGCTGTGCACCGGCAGCCAAGGCGAGCCTCGTGCGGCTCTGGCGCGGATTGCGAACGACGATCACCCGCAGGTCACGCTGAACCAGGGCGACACCGTGATCTTCTCGTCGCGTACCATTCCGGGCAACGAGAAGGCGGTCGGGCGGATCATCAACGGGCTCGTGACGCAGGGCATCGAGGTCATCACCGATCGTACTCATCTCGTGCATGTGTCAGGCCATCCGCGCCGCGACGAGCTGCGCGACATGATTTCATGGGTCAAGCCGCAGCTCCTGATCCCGGTTCACGGTGAGCCGCTGCATCTGTCCGAGCATGCCAAGCTCGCGCGCGCCGAGGGTGTGCCGAAAGTGCTGACCTGCCGCAATGGCGATCTGGTGCGGCTTGGGCCGGGCGATGCGTCGATCATCGACCAATTGCCGGCCGGGCGGATATTCAAGGATGGTGCGTTGCTCGAAGGCGAGGGCTCGCGCGCCGTGGTCGAGCGCCGCCGGCTGTCGTTTGCCGGCTGCGCGTTTGTGGCGATTGCGCTCACCGACAAAGGCGAGCTTGCTGATGATCCTGATGTCGATCTGGTCGGCATCCCGGAAAAGAATGTGAACGGTGAGCTGATCGCGGACGAGGTGTTCGAGATTGTGGTCACGACTGTGGAAAACCTGCCGCGTGCCCGGCGGCGCGATCCGGATGCGGTCGCCGAATCCGTACGACGCGCGGTGCGTTCGCTCATCAACGAGCAATGGGGCAAGAAGACCCTGTGCTATGTTCATGTTTTGATGGTGTAGGAGCATGATCCGGAAAAGCATGCCCTCGGGCAAGTTTACGCGACCCGGGGGTGGGTACCGGTTTTCCGATCAGATCATGCTCAAACAAAAGAATATGGGATAGGGACGATGCTGGGCCGGCTCAATCATGTGGCAATCGCGGTGCGCGATGCGAAGTCTGCAGCGAAGATTTACGGCGTCGCATTCGGTGCCCAGATTTCCGACGCAGTGCCACTGCCTGAGCATGGCGTGATCACGGTGTTTGCAACGCTTCCTAATACCAAGATCGAATTCATCGAGCCGCTTGGCGCGGACTCGCCAATTCAAAAATTCATCGATCGGAACCCCGACGGCGGTATTCATCATGTGTGCTACGAGGTGCCGGACATCATCGCGGCGCGCGACACGCTGATCAAGGAGGGTGCCCGGATTCTCGGCGACGGCAATCCGA
>JAKFUP010000088.1 GCA_021732625.1 Hyphomicrobiales bacterium | reverse complement strand
TTGGCAGTTAGTTCTTACGACGGTCGCTGGTGAGAAAGTCTCTGTATGCCAGCTTCAGGCCTTCGCTCAACGGCATTGCAGGCTTCCATCCCAGGCTTTTGAGGCGCGTGACGTCCATCAGTTTGCGAGGCGTACCGTCGGGTTTACTGGTGTCAAACACGATCGTTCCCGAAAAGCCGACGATCGCGCCGATCAATTGAGCGAGGTCATGAATGGGTAGATCCTCGCCCGTGCCTACGTTGATGTGTGACAGCATTGTCTCTGTAAGAGATGCATAAATCGTCTGGTCAAGATCCATCACATGCACGCAGGCTCGTGCCATGTCCTCAACATAGAGGAATTCGCGCATCGGCTTTCCAGAGCCCCAGATAACGACTTTGGCTGCACCAGTCGCCTTCGCTTCGTGGAACCGCTGGATCAACGCCGGAATGACGTGACCGTTCTCCGGATGGTAGTTGTCGCCCGGGCCGTAAAGGTTCGTCGGCATTACGCTTCGATAGTCGACCCCATATTGCCTATTGTAGGATTCGCATAACTTGACTCCGGCGATCTTTGCTATCGCATACGGTTCGTTGGTTGGCTCCAGGACGCCCGTCAGTAGCGCGTGTTCTTCCATCGGCTGTGGCGCGAGGCGAGGATAAATGCAACTCGAGCCGAGAAAGAGCAATTTCTTGACGCCGGCACGCCAAGCTTGGTGAATGACGTTAGCCTCCACCATGAGATTTTCGTATATGAACTCCGCCGGAAACGAATTGTTAGCCTGAATTCCCCCGACTTTCGCCGCCGCCATATAGACTTGCTCGATTGGTTCGCTCTCAAAAAAATCCCGGACCTGATCTTGTTGGGTCAGGTCCAGTTCGGTGTGTGTCCGCGTGACGATATTGTTGCGACCACGAGATTGAAGCTCGCGCACGATTGCGGATCCAACCATTCCTCGATGGCCAGCAACGTAGATTCTGCCGTCGTGAGATATAGACATCCCAACTCATTTGCCATGCGAAGCCAAAAGCTTAACCTGCTCACTCACATTTTCTGAATGGGCGGTCAAGATTTCTTGCCTTCTAGCGGCTCAATTAACCTCGCCATGCTTCGAAAGCTGGCCAGTATGAATTTCTATTGATCGTTTGGAGCGAAGGGCCTGGAAGCTGCCCGAGGTCAGAGCAATTTGGCGATTTGAAACCGTCTGAGTTAAATCTTAATAATCGCGCCGGTGATAACTGACGTTCCATTCTATAGGCTCATCCGAGAGCTGTCCGCCAACGAAGAAATGTCTGAGAAATCACTTTTCCTTGCGCGCAGTTTTCGCGACAGCCTCGCTTCCGATCACGCCGTTTTTTGTAAGGGCGGTGATTGCGCTATCGTTGAGTTGAAGCAATTCCCGCAGCACCTCAACATTATGCTGCCCGAGCGTCGGCGCGGTACTGCGCAGCGCGTAAGGCGTGCGTGCTTCGCCCTCACGGTATGCGACCGATGGAATGAGATGCGGCCCCATGAACGGCCGCGTCACAGGTTGCCAGTGCCCCGTCGCCATCAGATGCGGATCGGATGCCAGATCGCCCGGCAGCTCCGCGACGCCTGCCGGCACGCCGGCTGCCTGCAACGACACCATGGCCGGATCGGGCCGCACGATCATGGTCCATTGCCGGACCGCAAGCTCGACGCGCTCCTGATGCGCACGCCGCCCGGCGGCGGTTCGCAATTCTTCGTCTGCGGCCAGGTCGGGCCGCCGCATCACGATGCAGAGTTTCTGCCATTCGTCGTCGCTGCGTACAGCAATTGCGATCCATTGATCGTCGCCGAGACAGGGGAAGCAACCATGCGGCACATACTCCGGATGGCGGTTGCCTGTCCGCTGCGGAACCATACCAGTCGCGGTATATTCGACGATCGCGGATGCCACGAACGGCAATAGGCATTGCACCTGCGACAGATCGATGTGCTGACCTTCACCGGTCGTCTGCTGATGCATCAGCCCGAGCATCAGCGCGGCCGCACCGTTCAACCCACCGATCGGATCGCCGAGCGCGGCATGCAGCATGGTCGGCGGTTGTGTCTCCGGGCCGGTAATCGACGGCAGGCCTGACGCCTGCTCGAGTGTCGAGCCGTAAGCGCGTGCGTTGCTCCATGCGCCAGTGATGCCGAACGCCGGCATGGTGACGACGACGAGGCGGGGATTGATGTTGAGGATCGCCTGCGTATCCAGTCCGAGCCGCGGCAGCACATCGGCGGCATAGTTGTCGATCACGGCGTCCGCGTCGGCCATCAACCGCTTCAGCAGCGAGAGGCCCGCTTCCTGCGTGAGGTCCAGCGTGATGCCGCGCTTGTTGCGGTTCATCATCTGGAACCAGTAGTTTTTCTCGTAGGTCTTTTCCTCGTGATAGGGCGGCCGCGTATCGGTGCCGCGAAACCAGTCCGGATATTGACACGACTCCACCTTGATCACATCGGCGCCGAGATCGGCCATCTGCCGCGTTGCTGTCGGCCCGGCCCATCCCATCGTCAGATCGATGATGCGCGCGCCTTTCAACGGCAGAGAAGCGCCGGGCGAGACGGCGCGCGTCGCGTCACGTTTGCGGGAAGAAAACGGCTTGCCGTTGCTGCCGCCCGGGAGCGGCGCGCGGCCATTCGGCTTGGGCGGTGTGCGGGTCAGTGTCTGCGGCAGCACCGGCGCTTCAAACGAGGCGTCGCCGATCTCCACATTCGCGAAGGCTCCGCGTGCGCGGTGCGTGTCCTGCGCCAGTAACTCCGGCATGTCCGGCACCACCGCGAGCGGCAACCGCAGATCGATGCCCATGTTGAACCACTCCAGCGCGGTCTTGCGCAGAAGGGCCGGCGCGACGATCTCGTTCAATTCAGTCGCGCGCAGGAATCGATCGAGGCCCGCTGAGTATTTTGGCTCCGTCGCAAGTTCCGGCATCTCCAGCATCTGGCAGAAAGCCGACCACTGCGCCGGTGTCACCACGGTGATGCCGAGCCAGCCGTGCTTGGTCGGAAACGTGCCAGACGGAAAGCCGCGGCCGAAGCGATTGACGCCGGGACGAGGGCGCGTGAAGCCCTGCTCGAGCGCGAGACCTGTGTCGAACTCGCTGATATGCAGCATCGCCTCGTGAATGCTGACTGCGAACCGCCGCGCACCGTCTTTGCGGCCATAGAGACCGGCGAGTGACGGAATGAATGCAGCAAGCCCGCCGACAATGGCAGGCTGGCCGTCGCGCGGCAGCGTCGGCGGGCCTTCCGCCGGGCCGACCAGTTTCACCAGACCCGCCAGCGCGTGACAGATCGCGTCGGTCGCCAGATAATCGCGATGCGGCCCGTGTTCGCCGAACCACGACAGACCAGTGATCGCCAAACCCGGATCGGAAGCGCGAAGGCTGTCGTGCGACAACAGCGAGCCCGGAATCTCCGCCGGGTGGCGTCCGTCGAGCAGAAGATCTGCGGTGGCGAGCAGCGCGCGAACACGGTCGGCGTCAGCAATTTTGGAAAGATCAGCGGTGACGCTGTGCTTGTTGGTGTTCAACCAGGCAAAGTATGCGCTTTCGTGCTGTCCCTTGCCAATGTCTGCCAGCGGCGCGCGGTGTCGCGCTGGATCGCCGCCCGGCGGTTCGATCTTGATGACCTCGGCGCCGAAATCGGAAAACAGTTTGCCGCAATAGCTGACCGCGTCTCCGGGGCCGATTTCCACGACACGAAATTGAGACAGAGGCAGTTGCGGCATTGTCGCCCGGCAGGTTCGGTTGGCGCGGGTCGCGCGCGGAGCGTCAACCTATCTGCATCGATCTGAAACGCCAACCCGCGCCGATTGCGCTGTTGCAAGGCAACACTCGCATGGCTCAATCAGATAGCCCGCAATTAAAACTGTCCCGCAATCGTCAAACGCACCGCCAGCGGTTCAACCGGATGGACGTGGCGGTCGCCGACGCCGTCGAGCGGCTCGCCCGGCAGACGCGAGACGTAGAAATATTCGATCTGGTTGGTCTTGGTGTTGAACAGACATGTGCTTATTGACCACGACAATTGTCTTGAGGTTGCGATCCTCAACGGCAAGCCCGCCGACGTGCAGCACGTCGCCGATCATGTGTTCGCCGAGCGTGGTGTGCGCTACGGCCGTGTGGTGATGATCCCGCCGGATGTGG
>JAKFUP010000142.1 GCA_021732625.1 Hyphomicrobiales bacterium | reverse complement strand
GGCGACACCGTCGGCGACCCGTACAAGGATACGGCGGGCCCCGCCGTGAACCCGATGATCAAGATCACCAACATCGTGGCGTTGCTGCTGCTGGCGATTTTAGCACACTGATGATTGTCATTCCGGACGTTGCGCGATCAGCGCAACGATCCGGAATCTCGAACGTGCTGCGATGCAGAGATTCCGGGTTCGTCGCCTTGCGAGGCCCCGGAATGACTAAATAGAAAAAACCCCGCGGCGCGAGCCGCGGGTTTTTCGTTTGGCCACAAGATTTGAGTCGCAAGAATTGAGCAGGAAAGGACAATCAATGTCGCTCTCATCCGCAAAGAATTACGCGCTGCGCGCTGCCAAATCGCAGGATCAGAAGGAAGCCGCCGAGCTTCTGTCGAAGGCCATTCTGGAGTTGGCGATGTCGATTGAAGCCACCGACGCTAAGCTCAAGAAGATGAGCAAGTCGTCGTAGCAGCGATCCTCGCGCACTAAATTTTGCGCAGACCAAAACAAAAAACCCCGCAACGAAGGCTGCGGGGTTTTGCATTGGGCGATGTATTGAAATTACTCGATCACGCGCACGACGCGACGTGAGCGCGGCTCGACGATGTAGCGCCGATTGTTGATGACCGTGTATCTATACTCGGCATGGCCCGGCACCTCGTAATATTCGATCTGCGACGGTAGTGGTTCGCCGACCACGATCTGCCGCTCGTAGACAACCGACGGGCGGTTCAGGCCCAGCACCGATGAAATCACCGCGCCCGGAATGTCCACTGCGGTACCCACGGCGGCACCGACCGTGCCGCCAACCACTGCGCCGACTGGTCCGCCTACCGCGCCGCCAGTCACAGCGCCGTCCACCGCACCTCGTTCTGTCGCCGTCTGTGCCAATGCCGCTGCGGGTGTCAGCGCGATAGCCGTAATCGCAATTGCTGTATGCAATCTCATATTGGTTGTTCCTCATCTGTTAAGATGGGCGAACAACGGCTCGTGAAAGGCAATGTTCCGCGGAACCCAAAGATTCCACGGAACATAATTTCATCAAACCCGACAGGATGGTGCGCGAGGATGGATCAATTCACATCCATCTTGAGGCCTTCCTTGTCGATGATGCTGCCGAACTTCTTGGTCTCGTTCTGGATGAATGCCGCGAACTGCGCAGGCGTGCCGTGGTCCGCCGTAGCACCCATCGCGCCGAATGTGCGCTTGGCGTCGTCACGCTCGGTCAGCAGCTTGACCTGCTTGTTCAGCGCATCGACGACCGGCGCGGGAGCACCCGCCGGCAGGAAGATGCCGAACCACGATGCGACATCAAACGGCGCGAGCTCCGGTGCGCTCTCGCGCATGGTCGGAATGTTCGGCGCGCGCTCGATCCGTTCTGCTGTCGTCACGCACAGCGCGTTGAGCTTGCCATCCTCGGCCTGCGGCAGCGACGGAAACAGATTGTCGAACAGGATCTGGATGTCGCCCGCGAGCGCAGCCTGCAGGGCTGGGCCTGCGCCACGGAACGGTGCATGCGTCATCTTGAGGCCGGTCAGCTGCAAGAACCACGCGCCGGTGAGATGCGGACTTTGTCCGATGCCAGATGAAGCGTAGGTCAGCTTGTCCGGGTTGGCTTTCAGATACGCGATCAGTTCGGGGATTGTCTTGACCGGCACGGAGGGATGCGCGGAGACGATGTTGGGAATGCGGATCACATTGCTGACCGGCAGGATCTGTTCAGGCTTGTAGCTGAGGTTGCGGAAGATGCTGAACGCGATCGCATTCGGTCCGGGATTGCCGACCAGAATGGTGTGGCCGTCGGGCTTCTGGCGTATCGCTTCAAGCGTGCCGATGGTGCCGCCGGCGCCGGAGCGGTTTTCGACCACCGCATTCTGTCCCCAGTTGGTCTGCAGACGCTGGGCGAGCATGCGGCCGATCACGTCGGTCGCGCCTCCCGGCGCAGCGGGCACAATGATGCGCACGGTGTCGGTCGGTTTCCATTCTTGCGCGCTGGCGCCGCGCGGCCAGATGGCGGCGGCGGATACGGCGGCGACGCCGGACAGCGCGTGTCTGCGCGTGATACGCATGGTCATGTCTCTCCCTCTATCGGCATCTTGGCGTGCCTGACGTCGAGGGTGAGGGTATGAGGGTACAGAGTGAAATGGCAAGCGGCCGCTCGGCTGGTCAACGCTTGGGAGAGGATCAGCGCAGGCTGATGATCTTGAAGAGCGGCGTCAGGTAGCTGAGCTCCTGGCCCGAGGTCGGCGTGGTGCGGCTGATGAAGTCGAAGACCTTGCCATCCTTCAGGCCGTAGTTGGCAAGCCGGTTGACCGTACGGCTTTTGTCGAAATAGACGGCGACCACGCGCTGATCGATCACCTGCTGGTTCATGAAGCCGATCTTGCGCTCGGAGCGTTGCGAAATGTAGTAAAAAACTTCGCCGCTCAGGGTGGCGACCGTTGACGGCGTGCCCATGACGATCAGCACCTGATCCTGACTGGCACCGATCGGAATCTGTTCGAGCGCGCCTTCGGGAAGAATGAAACCCTTCTGGAATTGCTCGGAGGTGCAGCCCGCGGCGACGCCAGCAAGCACCACGGCTGCAGCGGCAATCATCCGCAATGACCGGCGTTGTTTTGCCCGAGGCAAGAGGGCAGTCGAGTTTCGGCTCAAGTCGGTCATTCTGGGCTCAGGCCTTGCTCTCGATCCAACGCTTCATTCCGACGACCCGATTATAGCGGCCCGGCTTTGCATTTACTTGCATCCCGCAGCCGGTTGACGTACCGGGCGGTTCGCTCGTTTGCAACCGGCGCGAGGATGGCTCAGGAAGCCGAAAGCCTTGCGAGCCTGTCACGCGGAACACGAAAAAGATGCTCTGGCCGTTCAATCGCCTCGGGAAATCCAGGACGCCGCCGCGCGGGACCATTCAGGCCATCTATGGCATGATCGTGGCGCAGGCGCGAGAACCCCTTTTTTATCAAGGACTCGGCGTTCCGGATACGGTTAACGGCCGCTTCGATATGGTGGTCCTGCACCTCTGGATGGTGTTGCGGCGGCTGCGGCTGACCGCAGACGGGACGGAGGTGGCGCAAGCCGTGTTCGATCATTTTTGTGCTGATTTGGACGATAATCTGCGCGAAATGGCCGTCAGTGACGTCGCCGTGCCGCGCCGGATGAAGGCGTTCGGCGAGGCGTTCTATGGCCGCAGCATCGCCTACGATTCGGCACTTGCTGCCGGAGGCGACAGTCTTGCGCAGGCGTTGGCGCGCAATATCCTGAATACCGAGGACGCCGCCGTCGGCCATCCACTTGCAGATTATGTGCGCGCTGCTATTTCCGAACTCGACACGACGACACCCTCGGCACTTGCTGCCGGAGATGTCCGCTTCCCAGCGCCTGCCGGCCAGAAATCAATGTCATGACGAAGATCGACGAGAGCTTCTGGAGTTCAAAGATTGCGATTGCGCAAATTCCAGATGGCGGTCTGCACGTTAATATTGAGGCTGATCCAGCGGCGTGCGCCGCGATGGCGAGCGCCGCCAAAATTCGCTCGATCGCGAATGCATCGGCTTCGTTCGATATCAAGCCGGCATCTCGCGAAACCTTTCATGTCACCGGGTTGGTGAAAGGGCAGGTTGGTCAGGATTGCGTCGTCACCCTTGAGCCGATCGAGAGCGCGATCGAGGAAAGCTTCGATGTGATGTTCGAGCCAACCGGCGATACGTCTTCGCGTGAGCCGGCAAAAGGCACCTCCGCCAAGGGGCGGACTCCTCCTGTTGCGGACGATGGCGAAGAAGAACCCGATCCGCCGGAGCCGATCGTGAACGGCCAGATCGATCTTGGACGTCTGGCACAGGATTTCCTGTTTCTCGGCATCGATCCCTATCCGCGCAAGCCGGGCGTGGTTTTCGACGTTCCGCAGGCCCCGCCCGACCCAGAAGACCATCCGTTTGCGGCACTTAAAGCTCTTAAAGATCAGGCAAAATCGTCTCCCAAGGGCAAGCCGAAGCGGCGCTGAAGGGCCTCGATGGCCGGGGTCAAGCAGTTGTATCGGAGCGCGGACCGGGTATTGTCCGGCCCGATTAAAGGGCGAGAGTCCTTGTCGTTGCTGACCGCAAGGGCGGCGATATTGTTCGTTTGCGGACTTCACCGAAGGACGCTCGCTGGTCAGGTTTCCGGAAAATCATGCCG
>JAKFUP010000255.1 GCA_021732625.1 Hyphomicrobiales bacterium | reverse complement strand
TTCGTTATCGGTCTCGTCCTCGGCCTCGTCCTTTTCTTCCTCGTCGTTGTCGCCTTCGTCGGATTCGGAGACGTTGATGCCCATCTCGGAGAGCATCGCCATGATGTCTTCGATCTGTTCGGGCGACGTGGTGTCGGACGGCAAGACTTCATTGAGCTGATCGAAGGTCACGAAGCCGCGCTTCTTGGCCTGCTTGATCATCTTCTTGACGGCGGCATCGGACAGATCGAGCAACGGCGACGGCGCGTCGGCCGCATCCTTCTCAGGAGCGTCGGCGGCCTTCTGATCCTTGTCCTTGAGTTGCGCCGTCTTTGCCTTGCTGGCCATTCACTACTCCATGACAGCAAACGCGCGAGCGCTCGCCATGTTCATTCCGCCGCGTCTTCAATCTCGCCGCGTCTTCAAACTCGTCGCGTTTTCAAACTCGCCGCATCTGACGCGGAAAGGGCGGCGCAAAATGTCGCCACCCTTTAAATCAGGTCGCCGATTTTGTATCTCGTCGCTGAAACGTAGCGCCGGGGTCTTAAGCCTCGATTAACCCTGTTTTTGCAGCCAAACCATCGGTTTGGCGAGTCTTTTTGCGGGTTAGAACGTGCATTTCCCCGACGAACTGGAAGGCCGGCCGGCCACCCGAAAAATGCCTTTTTCTCTTTTGCGCGTACTCTGATCGCAAAACCGGTACCCACTTTTGCGGAGTACGCGCTCCGCAGCGATTTTTTCGCGTGACCTGGTCAAACTCCGCCGCTGGCGCGTCCGGATTGCTCGCCAAAGCCCTCGATCAGGGCTTCCAGCCCGTCGGCCTGCGAAAGCCGGGCCTTGACGTCCTGCATCCAGCCGAGATTGGCGTCGTTGTTGGTCTCGCCCATCGCCAATTCAGCGTCTTTCAGCTCTCTAAGTAAGGAATGCCACTGCCGATGCAAGGCAACGAGCTGGTGCCATGTCGACAAAACATCGCCGGTTGCAGCCTCGGGCCTTGCACCCCACACCGCATGGGTCGTGATCGAGCGCTCAACCCGTTGAAGAATATCGGATAAATCCGGCTTTCCATCGATCGCCGCCCGAATCCGAGAGGTCTCGGCCGCATGGTCGTCCGTCGGTCCATAATGCGAGAATGCGCCGATGATCGCGGCCCGCAGCTTGTGGGCTTCCGGGTGGGCGAGTTCGAGGGCGGCGACTTCCTCCAGATGCTCATGCAGCAACCAGGGGTGATTGATCAGCATTTGCAGGATCAAAGCCTCCCGCCGCGACAGGGCACTGCGCTGTCCGCGCATGATCGGGCTCGCCGCGAGCTGTCCGCTGGCCGCCTGATAGGGACCAGTCGGGAGCGCCCGCGCCATCGCGCCAGAACCGGGCCGGTCGCGGAAATGACCGCCGCGCGAGGGCGTCTGCCCCGGACGGCGGGGCTGGAACCGGGGCGCTGATTCGCTACGGTATTGGCCGCGCTGATAGCCCTGCGCACCCTGCTCCGGCATCAGCATCCGCTTCAGCCGCTCGTTCAAATCCTGGCGATAGTAGCGCCGGACGGTCTCGTCCTTGACCACATTGCCGAGTTCGTTGATGCGCGCTTCCAGCGCCGCGCGGCGCTCCGGCGTCGAGAAATTGCCGCCCTCGATCTCGCGCGACCAGATGATATCGGCGAGGCCCCTCGCCGCGCCGAGCACTTCGTCGAGCGCAGCGCGCCCGCCGGTGCGTGCAAGATCGTCAGGGTCCTGTCCTTCGGGCAGCAACGCGAAACGCAAACTCTTGCCGGGCTTGAGCAACGGCAGTGCGAGATCTGCCGCGCGATACGCCGCGCGCTGGCCGGCCTTGTCGCCGTCGAAACAAAGGATCGGCTCGTCCGCCATCTTCCACAGCAGCGCAAGCTGATCCTCGGTCAGCGCAGTGCCGAGCGGCGCCACGGCCGCAGCAAATCCCGACGTCACCATGGCGATCACATCGACATAGCCTTCGACCACGATGAGCGGCGCACCATCATGGGTCGCTTTGCGTGCGGGCGCCTGATTGTAGAGATTGTGGCCTTTATGAAACAGCGGCGTCTCCGGCGAATTCAGATACTTCGCCGCAACATCTTTCTCCAGCGCACGGCCGCCGAACGCGATGACGCGGTTGCGCAGATCGAAAATTGGGAACATCACGCGATCGCGGAAGCGATCGTACGGCACCGGGATATCCTCGCCGCCGATCAGGAGCCCCGTCTCGACCATGTCCTCGACCGGAATGCCGAGCTTGCCGAGATGCTCCTTCAGCGCGAAACGCTCGTTCGACGCGTAGCCGATCTGAAATTGAAGCTGCGTCTGCGGCGAGAGACTGCGATCGGACAGATAGCCACGCGCACGCGCGCCGGCTTTCGACGCCAGCGTCTCGGCGAAGAATTTCGCCGCAAGATCCATCACATCATACAGCGTTTTGCGCCGTTGCTCGTGACGTGCCGCATCGGGTGTGACCGCGGGCAGCGCGAGGCCCGCCATCGACGCCAGCCGCTCGACGGCTTCGACGAACGGCACACCGTCGGTCTCCATCACGAAGCGGATGATGTCGCCATGCCGGCCCGAAGAGAAGTCGTGGTAAAAACCCTTCTCGTCGTTGACCGTGAACGACGGCGATTTTTCCTGCTGGAACGGCGACAGTCCTTTCCACTCGCGCCCCGCCTTCTTCAGCTTCACGCGGCGGCCCACAACCTCCGAAACCGGAAGCCGGGCGCGCAATTCATCGAGAAACTGGGGCGTGAAGCGCATGGCTGATTTTCGTTGAGTCGGCAGAGGTTTGCCAACTGACCATCGATATAGGCATCGGAAGGGGTTGAGGCGACCGCGGGCCGGCTTGTCCCGGCTATTCACATAGTTTTTGCAAGTAATTACTCAATCCTAGCCATTGCTATCTGAAATACAACTGTATATACTTATAGTCGGCGTGTGGGATTTGACCCCGCCATGACGAGGGGTGGACCCAGTCGAAAGGATATCGAGCGTGATATTTCTGCGATCGGGGACCCTCAGGTATGGAAAATTTCGAATTCGACCATCGCACTTCTTTCGAATGGGATCAGGATAAAAACGAACGGAATAAAACGAAGCACAGCATTGGATTCGATGAAGCAACTGAGATGTTTTACGGGTCGGTTTTCATCCGGCGCTCTGATCGAAACGACGAAGAACGTTGGATAGCAATAGGTGCTTTGGGAGATAGATTTATAACCGTGGCGTTCACAAATCGAGGCCACGTCATCCGAATCATCTCGGCGCGACGCGCGAGGAAAAATGAAGAAAGAGATTATCGTAACCAGAAAATGGGGCGACCGCCGCAAGGGCAAAACTGACTGGTCCCGCTTCGATGCGTTGACCGATGACGATATTGCCAAGGCCGTTGCGAACGATCCCGATGCCGTGCCTATCGACATCGATTGGTCTGATGCCATTCTCGTCATCCCGCCGAAGAAACAGGCCATCTCCATCCGGGTCGATGAAGATGTGCTGAAATTCTTCAAGAAGGAAGGCGAAGGCTATCAGCGCCGCATCAACGCGGTTCTGCGGTCCTACATGCAGCAGAAAGCCAGGCCTAAAAAGCGTGCTTGAACCGCCAAGGGTTCCGCGCTTCGATGTCTCATGTTCACGCTCTTCTCCGCCGGCGACACCGGCGTCTGGCAAATCACCGTCTGCAAGCCATTTCGGGGTGACGGTCTTGCGACGGCGCCCCGATTGTCTGTAACGCCGAATCAAACCCTGACCGCCAGCGCTGCAAACGTCTGGCAACTCGCGGGCGTCGCCAGCTATGTCCGGTATGTCGAGCGGCCCGAAAAAACCGCGCTGGTCAAAATCCAGGCCGGACTCGGCCGTGCAGAGGCCACCTGCGCGGCGCTGATCCCGATCAAGAAGTCGGCGGCGTGGTGGGACATGACGCAGGAAGAACGCCGCGATATTTTCGAGGCTAAATCGCATCACATCGCCGACAGCCTGAAGTATCTGCCCGCCATCGCGCGGCAACTCTATCACTCGCGCGATCTCGGCCAGCCGTTCGATTTCCTGACGTGGTTCGAGTATGCGCCGGAGCACGCGAACGATTTCGAGCAACTCGTGACGCACCTGCGCGCGACGCCGGAGTGGGCGTATGTCGAACGCGAGGTGGATGTACGGCTGACGCGGTAGCAAGACTGTCATTCCGGGATGGGCCGAAGGACCAGACCCG
>JAKFUP010000011.1 GCA_021732625.1 Hyphomicrobiales bacterium | reverse complement strand
TTTACATCCTTTTTGCGTCCCATCCGGCGGATTCTCTATCCAGCAGAATAGAGAGATTTACCATGGGACCGTTTCCACACGACGCCCCGGCCGCTGTCATCTCGGAGCAGAACCCGATGGGCACCGATGGCTTCGAGTTCGTCGAATACGCACATCCGCGCCCGGCCGAATTGCACGCGCTGTTCAAGCTGATGGGTTTTACCCTCGTTGCCAAACACAAGACCAAGGCGATTACGCTCTACGCCCAAGGCGATGTGAATTATCTGGTCAATGAGCAAACCGGCACGCACGGCAACGATTTCGTCGTCAAGCACGGCCCCTGCGCGCCGTCGATGGCGTTTCGCGTGGTCGATGCAAAGCTCGCCTATGAGCGCGCGCTCTCGCTCGGCGCGGAGCCAGCGGATGTACCGTCGTCTGAGAAGACACTCGACGTGCCGGCGATCAAGGGCATCGGCGGCAGTCTGTTGTATTTCGTCGATCGCTATGGCGCCAAGGGCTCGGCTTACGATCTTGAATTCAATTGGCTCGGCGCAGCAAATCCGAAGCCGGAAGGCGCGGGATTGTTTTATCTCGATCATCTGACCCACAACGTGCATCGCGGACGGATGGATGTGTGGACCGGCTTCTACAGCCGTCTGTTTAATTTTCGCCAGATCAGGTTTTTTGACATCGAAGGCCGCGCGTCGGGATTGTTTTCACGCGCGCTGACCAGCCCCGATGGTAAAATCCGGATTCCGATCAATGAGGATGCGGGCGAAGCCGGGCAGATCGAGGAATATCTCAGCGTCTATCGTGGCGAAGGCATCCAGCACATCGCCTGCGGTGTGACGGATATTCACGCGACCATCGAAGGCCTGCGCGCCAACGGCCTGCCGTTCATGCCGGCGCCGCCGAAGACCTACTTCGAGATGATCGGTGCGCGGCTGCCCAGCCACAGCGAGGACGTCGCGCGGCTGGAAACAAATGGCATCCTGATTGACGGCGAGGGCGTGGTCGATGGCGGTCTGACCAAGGTGCTGCTGCAGATTTTCTCCGCCAACGCGATCGGCCCGATCTTCTTCGAGTTTATCCAACGCAAGGGCGACGACGGTTTCGGCGAAGGCAACTTCAAGGCGCTGTTCGAATCGATCGAAGAAGACCAGATCCGCCGCGGCGTGCTGGATGTGAAAGACAAAAGCGCGGCTTAGCCAGTTTAACCCGTTATTCCGGGGCGCAAGCCCTTGCGAGCGAACCCGGAATCCAAGCCTCTACGAATTCAGAATATGAGAAGCATGGATTCCGGATAGCCGCTTCGCGGCTTCCGGAATGACAGCTAAATGGTTTGCCGACCTTTGTTAAGGCGCTCCTCCGTCCGCGGGGGAGGGATGGAGCTACCGTTTCGCCCACTCTTTCGCGACGGCCGCAATATCGCCGGTGACCATCTTGCGGATCGCCGACGGTGTGCGCGAGAAGCGCGGCGCGGGCGCAGGCTGCGTATAGCCGTCGTTGCTGACGAACACCTTGCGGTCGACCATGTGCGGATGCTTCGCCGCTTCCGACATGGTGAGCACTGGTGCGAAACACACGTCAGTGCCTTCCATGATGGCGCACCACTCGTCGCGGGTCTTGCTCTTGAACACGGCGGTAAGTCTATCGCGCAGGCCGGGCCAGTCCTTGCCTTCCCATTGCGCATCGTATGCTTTGTCGGTGAGTCCGGCGAGTTCGCGCAGCAGCGCGTAGAATTGCGGTTCGATTGAACCGATCGAGACAAACTGGCCGTCCTTGCATTCGTAGACGCCATAAAAATGCGCGCCGCCGTCGAGCATGTTGGCCTCGCGTTGCTCGCTCCAGCGGCCAGCCGCCGTCATGTCGAAGAACATCGTCATCAGCGACGCCGCGCCGTCGCACATCGCCGCGTCCACGACCTGGCCCTTGCCGGATTTGCCTGCTTCCAGCAGCGCCGCGAGCAGGCCGACGACGAGATACAGCGCGCCGCCGCCGAAATCGCCGACGAGATTGAGCGGCACAACGGGCTTTTCTTTCGTCCCGATGGCGGCCAGTGCGCCGGTCACCGAAATGTAGTTGATGTCATGACCGGCGGCCTGTGCGAGCGGGCCGCTCTGGCCCCATCCGGTCATGCGGCCGTAAACCAGTTTCGGATTGCGCGCGAGCAGCACGTCAGGACCGAGGCCGAGCCGCTCCATCACGCCCGGGCGGAAGCCTTCGACCAGCGCGTCCGAGCCGTCGAGCAGCGTCAGCACTTGCGAGATCGCAGCTTTGTCTTTCAGATCGAGCGCGATGACGCGGCGTCCGCGCGACGATGCGCCCGCGCGCGGCATCTGGTTTGGCCGCGCCAGCGTGACGATGTCGGCGCCCATGTCGGCCAGCATCATCGACGCGAACGGGCCGGGGCCGATGCCCGCGAATTCGACGATGCGAACGCCCGCGAGAGGCCCGCTGGCTTTGGCGGGTTTGTCTTGCGTGGACGATTTCGATGCGAGCGTTGTTTCCGACATGAGACTGATCCGTTTAGCGCGGGTTTTGTTGCCAAGTCTGGAATGACCCTTCCATACGATGTGTGAATTTGCGAGGGCTCTGATGTGCGCAGGGCGGCATGGCGCTGTGCGTGTAAAACACAGCTCACGAGTTGTGCAGTGCGATTTGTTCGCGAGTGATGTCGTCCCCGCGAAAGCGGGGACCCATAACCTCCGATTTTGCGGCTAAGGATGATCGCGGCCAGATCACCCGCCACACCTGCAACCACGAGCATCACGGCGTATGGGTCCCTGCTTTCGCAGGGACGGCAGACGTCAATTCCGCTGGAACACCACACTCAGATTGTTCGCCGGCATTTCGGTGATAGCGGGTTTCGAGAACCCGACCGACTGCGCCAGCATCGCCACGATCTCCAGATTGCGCAGGCCCCACTCGATGTTGCGCGAGCGCAGGCTGGTATCGAACGCTTCGTTGCCGGGAGCGGTCGGCACGCCGCGGCGGCGATACGGTCCGTACAGATACAGCGGCGCGCCGGAGCGCAGGCTCGTTGCCGCGCCGCGCATCAGCGCCTCGGTCGCGCGCCATGGCGAAATATGGATCATGTTGATGCAGATCATGCCGTCCAGTTTCTTGAACGGCCACTTGGCCTGCATCACATCGAACATCAGCGGCGGCTGGATGTTGTCGAGCGCGCTGTCCTTGACCCAGGCCTTGATGCTGGCGACCGCGCGCTCGTCCGGATCGGTCGGCTGAAACGTCAGCGCCGGAAAATGCGGCGCGAAGTGAATGACGTGTTCGCCGCTGCCGCTGGCGATCTCCAGAATCGTGCCGCTGTCAGGCAGCACGCCGCGCAGCACCTCAAGGATCGGCTCCTTGTTGCGGGCGACGGCTGGCGCGCGAATGCGGTCTTCGGTCATGGCCGCATTTTGCAGCCCAAACAAGGATGAGTCGAGGTGGGGTTCTGTCTTAGGTGCTTCCGCTTGTTATCCCTCCCCCTGTGGGGAGGGATAACAAGCATGAGCTGCAGTGAACGAGGTTCAACCCAGCGCGCGTTGCGCCATCACCTTGATGAGATTGGCGCGGTACTCCGCCGAGCCGTGGATGTCGGCGATCAGGCCGTTCGGCGAAATCTTGACGTTCTCCAGCGTGGCTGCCGACCAATTGGCCCTCAGAGCTGTCTCGATGCCTGGCACCCGCATCACGCCGTTCTGCGACGCGCCGGTGGCGGCGACGCGGATGTCGCCGTTTTTCATCTGGGCGACGAACACGCCGGTGAGCGCGAAGCGCGACGCCGGATGGCGGAATTTCGAATAGCCTGCTTTGGCCGGGATTGGAAACGAGATCGCGGTGATAAGCTCGCCGTCGGCCAGCGCCGTGGTGAACAAGCCCTTGAAAAAGTCGTCAGCCGCGATGCTGCGCTTGTTGGTCTTGACCGTGGCGCCTAGTGCCAGCACGGCCGCGGGGAAGTCCGCCGCCGGATCGTTGTTGGCGATCGAGCCGCCGATGGTGCCGCGTGCGCGCACCTGCGGATCGCCGAGCACCGAAGTGAGGTGCGCGATCGCCGGGATCGCCTTCTTCACGTCGGCATTGTTCATAATGTCGACGTAGGTCGTCGCGGCCTTGATGGTCAGCGTGTCGCCCGATGCCTCGACGCCGATCAGCGCCGGAATCCGGCCGATGTCGATCACGCTGGTCGGTGCAGCGAGTCGTTGCTTCATCACAGGGATCAGCG
>JAKFUP010000128.1 GCA_021732625.1 Hyphomicrobiales bacterium | reverse complement strand
ATAATCGCGCTTGAGTTGCTTGACTGCCTCGAACCCGCGCAACCCGATGCGCGGGTCGATTTCGACATGCGTTCGCATCCGCGTGGTGCCATGAACGATGGCGCGCTCGATCACGCGGGCGCCGCGCTGATAGATATCCTCGACGGTGAAGTCGCGCTTCATCGCCGCGACCGCCTTGATCGCTTCGCTGACGCTGCCATGATCATGGCCGCATCGCCCCAGCAGGCAAGCCTTGTCGAGATGGATATGGGTATCGACGAATCCGGGCAGGACCAGCCGGTTGTCGATGGCGATTTCGGCGCCGTCTGCTGCAAGGCGCGGTTCTATTGCAGCGATGCGCCCCTTGCGCACGCCAATATCAACGGGCGCTGCGATACCGGGCACAATCGCCTGGCGTAAAATCAGATCGAACGGGGATGTGGTGGTCATTGTCAGGCCGAATGCTGAAAGGTCGGGAACGTAGCGAAGGTCGGAGGCGCCAACAGCTCCAGATTGTGTGCAGGTTTGCGTGCCGATTGTCCAAAATATATGCATGCAATTCTCGGGCCTGACTGTACTGTTTGGGCTTGCGAGGTGCCCACATGCCAGCCACGGCCAATATCCAGAACAAGGCGCAGAGCCAGACGATATCGGACGCAGAGATCGTCCGGACCTATCTCGAACTCTCTATGGTCCCGGACCCGGATGCTGCGTCGGCCTACATGAAGCCGGGCACCATCATCACGTTCACCGGCGGCCGTGAATTCGATCATCCGCGGGGACCCACGGGCTTCAATGCCGGCCGCTATCGCTGGGTGAAGAAGAAAATGGATCGTTTCGACGTGTGTCCCGGTGAAGGCGAGACGGTCGTCTACAGTGTTGGTACGTTGTACGGCGAATGGCCCGACGGCACGCCGTTCGAAGGCAATCGTTATGTCGATCGCTTCGTCGTCAAAGGTGGACAGATCGTCAAGATGGATGTCTGGAACGACAGCGCCGAGCGCATCCTGACCTCGCGCGGGATCGAAGCTTAATCTTATTCAGCGGCGGCAGCACGCAGACGAACGGCTTTCGCAGGCTTGGCTGCGTTTTTCTCATCGTCTTCGTCAGCCGCATACGGCGCCAGAATATCAAGCAGATCGCGCCCGCGCGGCGGCACCGGTGTCACAAGTGCCCGATTGGCAACGGAATCAAGATGGGTGTGCATCAGGCCCATCACCTTGGCCTCATCGCCGGCCGCAAGTGCCGCGATCAGCTGGCGGTGCTCGTTGATTGCGCATTCCGAGGAGTGCGGGCGGCTGAACATCGACAGCGTGAGACAGCAGCGATAGGCCACTTCGCTGACATAACGGACAAGGATCGGACTGTTGGTCATCTGCGCCAGCAGAATATGAAACTCCGTTGCGAGGCGGATTGAGACCGCATCCGGCCCGTTTCGGGCGGCATCTTCCGCATCGACATGCGCCTTGAGCGTGGCGATCTGGCTCTTGCTCAAGCGTCCGGCAAGCTGGCGAACCACCAGGCGTTCAAGCTCGATTCTGATATCGAAGGCGTCGCGCGCTTCCTGCCAGCTCGGCGTTGCGACCACGGCGATACGATTGCGCCGCAGTTCGACAAGGCCTTCCGCCGCCAATTGCCCCAGCGCGTGACGGGCAATGGTGCGGCTGACGCCAAACCGCTCGCCGAGCGCATCCTCGGGCAGCTTCGCGCCGGGCTCGAGCGCCTGCTCAATAATGGCGCGGCGAAGCGCACGGCAGATCGTCCCGACCTTGTCGGAACCCTCGCTTTTTTTGCCGCTTTGTTTCGACGCCATTTTTGGTTTCGGAGCTGATTTCGTGGCCGATTTTGCGCGAAATCTCGGGCTGATCGTAGCATTCAGAGTGAAAAGTGTACCAGAGTCACCGATCCGTCGTGCGCCTCAATTGCATGCACTTTTTTGAGGATTCTGCACAAAAACATAACCCGCCAAAACCGCTCCTTTCCGCCAGAACGCCGGAAAATCGGAGGATGAACGCTGGCATCAGGCTTGCATGCATTTCCTTTCATGACGCGCATGCAACCAAACGCGGCGTTTCGCCAGGACGGAGACACAGTGGCCGCCGTAGCGCCCGCCGCGCCGATCGCAATCGAGTTGTCGAAGGCCTCCGTCACGTTCGGCCGTGGCGAGAAGGCTGTGCCGGCGCTGTCGGAAACGACGCTGCGCATTCCGGATGGCGAATTCGTCGCGCTGGTCGGGCCAAGCGGTTGCGGCAAATCCACGATTCTGCGGCTTGTCAGCGGTCTCGTGCGTCCAACCAGCGGCGTCGTCATCGTCGGCGGCCGCGAGGTTGCGGCCAAGGCATTGCGCATCGGCATGGCGTTCCAGAATCCGACCATGCTGCCGTGGATGACGATCGAGCAGAACATCATGCTCCCGCTCAAGATCGTAGAGCCGTTCCGGTCGCAGTTCCGCAAGCTCAAACGCACCGTGTTTCGCGACAAGGCGCATGCACTGCTGGAGCAGGTCGGCCTCAAGGGCTTTGCCTCGCGCTATCCGTGGCAGCTCTCGGGCGGCATGCTTCAGCGCGCCAATCTCTGCCGCGCCCTGATTCACGAGCCGCGCATGATGTTGCTCGATGAGCCATTCGGCGCGCTTGACCAGTTCACCCGCGAGGAACTGTGGTCGATTCTCCAGCAGCTCTGGATGACTCATAAGCCGACCGTCCTGCTCGTGACCCACGATCTGCGCGAAGCCGGATTTCTCGCCAGCCGGATCTGCGTGATGAGCGCGCGTCCCGGCCGTATCCTCGACGACAGCGAAGTGTCCTTTGCACGGCCGCGCACCATCGAGATGACATTCGAGCCGGACTTCGTCGCGCTCAATCAGCGGCTGCGAGAATTCATCGTCAATGCGCGTACCGCGCCCGCAGTCGGAAAGGCATAAGCATGCCGTTTCTCGATATCCGGCAGAAAGCTTGGTCGGCAGGGTTGATCGTTCTATTCTTCGTTGGCTGGGAACTGTTCTGCCTTGTCACTGGCATGTCTGATTTGATCCTGCCGCGTCCCTCGCAAGTGTTTGCGACACTTTTTGCGAAGTTCTGGATCCTCTGGCCGCACATTATTCAGACGTTGCTCACAACGATGTTGGGCTTCGTACTCGGGGTAGTGCTTGGCGTTGTGTTGGGTGCGATCATTGGCGTCTCTAAAGTTGCCTACGACACCTGTTATCCGCTTCTTGTCGGCTTCTCCTCGATTCCCAAGGTCGCGGTGGTTCCGATCTTCGTGCTTTGGTTCGGCTCCGGCACCGTGCCCGCCGTGCTGACCGCTCTTTCGATCTGTTTCTTTCCGATCGTCGTCAATATCGCGACCGGACTTGCAACGACCGAGCCTGAACTGGAAGATGTGCTGAAAGCATTGGGCGCAAGCAAACTCGATATTCTGTGGAACGTCGGTCTGCCACGCACGATGCCATTCTTCTTTGCTTCGCTCAAAGTTGCGGTCAGCTACGCATTCGTCGGCGCGGTGCTGTCGGAAACTGTCGCATCCAATCGCGGCATAGGCAATGTCATGATGACGGCGTCATCAAACTTCGATGTCCCGCTCGTTTTCGCCGGTCTGTTTGTTCTCGCCTTTCTCGGAGTCGCACTTTACGTCGCATTCTCGCTAATCGAGGGGCGAGTCACCGGCTGGGCCACCCGCAAGAACGATTTGGTGACCACATGATGACGGCTACGCGAACATTTTCATTTATCCGTATCTGAAAACAGGAGGGCTATCATGCTGAAACGTCTCGGTGCCGCGCTCATCGGCACAGCTCTACTCGCCGGTTCGGCCGCAGCGCAGGAAACCACCATCAAGTTCACGCTGGGTTGGAAGACTCAAGGCAGCGATGCGGCGTTTTTCTACGCAAAGGACAACGGCTTCTTCAAGGAAGAGGGTCTCAACGTCGTGATCGACCAGGGCGAAGGCTCTGGCGCAACAGTCACACGCATCATGGGCGGCGCTTATGACGCCGGCTTCGGCGACATGAATGCCATCATCCAGAATGCCTCGACCCGTCCGGCGGAAGCGCCGGTGATGGTCTACATGCTCTGGAACCAGCCTCCGTTCGCGATCGTCACCAAGGCGAGCAGTGGGATCAATACGATCAAGGATTTCGAAGGCAAGACGCTGGGCGGCGCGCAAGGCACGCCGACGACACGCATGCTGCCGGTGTTCGTGCGCAAGAACGGCCTCGAAGGCGAGAAGATCAAGGTCTCGAACATGGCGCCCAATCTTCAGGAGCCGCTGCTGATCAAGGGCGAAATCGACGCAGCACTCGTGTTCAACATCACAAGCTACTTCAATCTGGTGCTCAACC
>JAKFUP010000187.1 GCA_021732625.1 Hyphomicrobiales bacterium | reverse complement strand
GCGCCCACGCCTGCAAGCGCGCGAACGGAAATTCGGGGCGAAGACCGAGCGAACGGGTCTTCTGCGCAGCCCAGCGCTCGACCGCGGCGGCAACGCCGACTTCCGAATACAGATGATTGACGAGAATAATGCGGCCGCCCGGCTTCACCACGCGGTGGCATTCGGACAGCACCTGTTCGGGATTCTCGACCAGCGTGATGACGAATTGCGCCACGACGCAATCGAACGTGGCATCGGCAAACGCCATGCGATGCGCATCCATCTGCTGCACGCTTTTGACGTGCGGATAGCGCCCGCTCATCATCTTGGCGCGAGCCTTCTCCAGCATCGGCAGGCTGAGATCGATGCCGGTGATTTCGGTGTTCGGACCGTAGTCGTCGAACGAAAGACCCGTGCCGACGCCGACTTCAAGAATTTTGCCGCCGACTTCGCGGGCTGCTGCGGCTGCGGCGCGGCGGCCTTTCAACATGATCGGGCCGCACACCGCGTCGTAGATCGGCGCCCAACGCGCGTAAGCAGTTTCAACAGTCGAGGTATCGAGATCGGTCGCTGTCGTCATCGTTCACCGCCGGTGAATCACTTCTGTCTGATCCAGATTCCGCATAGCAGCAGACTACGACAGTCACGCGACATGCAGCCGCGCGGCGACGCGCCACAGCGCTGAAATGTTCAGCGGTCGAATTTGTGAAAGTGATGGATCGGCCCGTGGCCATGACCGACCTTCAGGCGATCGGCGGCGGCGATCGCAGCGCTAACGTAGACCTTGGCATCGCGCACGGCATCTTCGAGCGGTTTGCCAAGTGCTAATCCGGCGGCGATCGCCGACGACAGCGAGCAACCGGTGCCGTGGGTATTTGCGGTCGCGATCCGTGGCGCGGAAAACCTCACGACCGGCTGGTTTTCGCGGAACAGATAATCGATGCTCTCGGCGCCTTCGCCGTGACCGCCCTTGATGAGGACGGCTTTGCAGCCGAGCGCGAGCAAGCGCCGCCCCTGATCCGCGATGGCACGCTCATCACTGGCGACCGCCTCATCGAGCAACGCACCAGCCTCCGGCAAGTTGGGCGTCATGATATGCGCGCGGCAAATCAGTTTGGTCCTTACCAGCTCGATTGCATCCGGTGACAGCAGTCGAGCGCCAGAGGTCGCGATCATCACCGGATCGACCACCACATGCTTCGGCGACCAGCGCGTCAAACCATTGACGATGGCCATGATGGTGGCGTTCTGCGACACCATCCCGACTTTGACCGCAGCAACATCGAGATCGCTGAACACCGCATCGATCTGCGCGGTGACGAAATCCGCCGGGACATCATGGATACCGGTGACACCTTGCGTGTTCTGCGCCGTCAGCGCGGTAATGGCGGATGCGCCATAGGCTCCGCAGGCCGCGAAGGTTTTCAGATCGGCCTGAATGCCGGCTCCGCCGCTGGAGTCCGAGCCTGCGATCGTCAATGCGATGGGAATCGCCACGCGGTATCCTTCCGAAGCTCAGCTTGAGCCCGCTGCGACTGTGCTATCGCTCCGAGCGGCCAGGATCAAGGCAACCCGCAAGGGAGTTAAACGCGGCTTGCCTCCCGCACCCGTTTTGGGCTCAATGGCTTGCAAATCAAGATGCCGTTCCGGGAGTTGGCAGCGATGGTCCCCTTCTTCGTCCAGTTCAAATGCAAGCTCGGCCAGTCCTATGCGGTGGCCAATGCGCTCGCGGAGGCCGAGATCGCCTCGGAGATCTACTCGACCGCCGGGGATTACGATCTGCTGGTGAAGTTCTATGTCGATAAGGAAACCGATATCGGTCACTTCGTGAACGAAAAAGTGCAGATCATTCCCGGCATTCAGGACACCCACACCATCATCACCTTCAAGGCGTTCTGAGCTTGGCACCATCCTTCGAGGCTCGCCGCTATTGCGAGCGAAGCGAGCCTCGAAGGGCGACCGGCCCAGGCCTCACGCTACTTTCGGAAGTGTGGTAACCGGCGCGTCGGGATCGGATTCGCCTTCGTCGATCACGGCTGCCGGTGCGATCGGGTTGTCGCGCAATCGCTTCAGCCCGAGATAGCGTTCGCGCAGAATGACGAAGATGCCGGCGGTTGCGACGATCGCCGCGCCGCCGATGACGTAAACGGTCGGCAGCTCGCCGAAGATCAGATAGCCGAGCAGAAACGCCCAGATCATCGCCGTGTAGTCGAACGACGCCAGGAACGAGGCCGGCGCGTAACGATAGCTTTCGGTGAACACGATTTGCCCGAGGCCGCCTGACAGTCCGATCCCGAACAGGATCGCCCAGTCGAACCACGACCCCGGCATACGCCAGCCAAACGGCAGGGTGACCAGCGACGCCACCATCACCAGCAGCGTCATCAGAATGACGATCGACGAGGTGGTCTCGGTCGCGGTGAGGCGGCGAATCTGGATCGTGGCGCCACCCGAGGTGAATGCGTTGACGAAAGCCAGACCCAGCCCGACTGTCATTGTCCACGTCAGCGCAGTGTGATTTCCAAAATGCGGAACCAGCATCAGGATGATGCCGCTGAAACCGAACGCCACCGCCGACCAGCGATAGACGTGAACCTGCTCTTTCAGGAAAATGAAGGCGAAGATCACGGTGATGAGCGGCGCGAGAAACGCAATGGCTGTCACGTCGGCCAGCGGCAACCGCGCCAGCGCGCCGAACATGCAGAAAATTCCGACCACACTGAAGATGCCGCGCACCAGATGATCCGCCGGCCGGTTGGTGTGGAACGCAGCGCGCAACTGGCTGCGCAGGCCGAACCAGATCAGGACCGGCAACAGCGCAAACAGCGAGCGGAAGAACACGACTTCGCCGACCGGATAGGCGGTGCCGAGATAGCGCGCCTGGGCGCCCATCAGCGAAAACAGCAGTGTGCTGGCGATCTTGAGCGAAACAGCTCTGACGACGTTCATCGCGGTTTGGATATTCCTGGCAACGGCTTTAGCACAAAAGAAAAAGCGGCAGACCTGAGCTGCCGCCAATCACCAGAAATCATGCTTTTCCGCGCTGGAAAAGCATCCTCATCACATGGCCCCATGCGCTGAGCGGGCGCGTGAAATCCGTATCCGTCATGCCCGGCTTTATGCCGGGCATCCACGTCTTCAAGTCACAGCGCGCGAAGCTCAAGACTTGGCCGGGACAAGCCCGGCCATGACAAAGGTCGAGCTTACGATTTTGTCGCTTTCTTCGCCGGCCGCGGCGGTCCGTCTACGGCAGCCAGCGACTTCAGATAGACCGCCATGGCGTTGCGATCCTCCGGGCTGAGCTGCGCCATGTTCTTGATGACGCGGGTCATGATGCCGCCGGTGCGATCACCATCGGGGGTCTCGCCGGTTTCGAGAAAGTAGGCGATATCCTTCTCGCGCCAGCTTCCGAGCCGCTTCTGGGTGATGTTCGGCACCCATCCCTCGCCCTCGGGATTGGGACCGCCGGCAAAACGCTGCGAGGACACGATGCCACCGAGCGGATTGCGCGGGCTGTGACACTCGGCACAGTGACCAAGTCCGTTCACGAGATAGGAGCCGCGATTCCAAGCCGCCGACTGCTTCGGATCGGGGACGAACGGCTTGTCGGAGAAGAACAGCAATTTCCAGCCGCCGACGTTGCGGCGGATATTGAACGGAAACGGCAACTCATGCTCGCGCGAGCGGCCCGACAGCGGCGGCAACGTCTTGATGTAGGCAAACAGATCGCGCACGTCCTCGATCTTGGCGAGATGATACGAACCATAAGGAAACGCCGGGAAGTAATGCTCGCCGGCGGGCGACGTCCCCTTCAGCACGGCGGTGGCGAATTGCGCTTCGGTCCATTTGCCGATGCCGTTGGTCGGGTGCGGCGAGATATTCGGCACGTAGAATGTTCCGAACGGTGAAGGCAGCGCCATCCCGCCGCCGAGCAGCGTCCGGTCTTCCTTCGGGATTGCGTGGCAGGACGAACAGCCCCCGGCATCGAACACGGTTTTGCCGTTGGCGACATTCGGCGTGTAGGCCGCCAGCGCGCTCTGCGGAATGGTGCCCGGAATGGTCACGACCCAGTACACCGCAAAACCAGCGATGGCCGCGATGACTGCCAGCATCAGAAGTTTTCGCAACATCCGCGCGCCCGTCAATCAAGGATTAAAAAACACAATCAGCCGAATATCCACACAGGTTATGGGAGAACATTGCAAACCGCAAACCCCCGCATCTTCGGCTTCAAAAAAACGGACGCCGTAGGCGTCCGCTTAATTCGCAATATCTTGTCGGGGCAAATCAGCTCCGGAGCCGGAAGCCCTCATGACAGGAGTCGCACTGCTTCCCGATTGAAGGCAGGCTCGCTTTCAGTGAATCGATATCTTTCATCTTTGTCTTGGCTTCGCTAACGGCCTTGGCGAAGGCAGCTATTTCGGCTTCGAACCCGGCCCTGTTCTCCCAGATCTTCGGCGACGCCCGGAAATCGCCGTCGGTCTTGA
>JAKFUP010000198.1 GCA_021732625.1 Hyphomicrobiales bacterium | reverse complement strand
TTCGATCTGATCGTGACGCTGTCGCCGGAGGCGCATCACAAGGCGCTGGAATTGACGCGCACCAACGCTGCCGATGTGGAGTACTGGCCGACGCCCGACCCGGTCGATCTCGGTGACACCCGCGAGCAGCGCCTCGAGTCCTACCGCACGGTGCTCGATGGCCTGATGAAGCGGATCCGCCAGCGCTTCGGCAGCGGCCCATCGGGTGCGTTGTGAGTCTTTTTTGCCACAATAATTGCGTGTGCTTGGCACAATAGATGCATTGTTAAAATCGCCGGGTGTTTCGTGCGTTTGGGCGCGCCGATCACGTCAGTTTGGCGCGAGCAAATGCTCCTGTCACTGGAGACGGTTGATGATGCCAAGAACAGCGATCCTGTTGTCTGTGCTGTTGCTTTGCGTTGGAACGGCAGCGGCGCGTGACAATGACCGCTTTGCGAAAGCCGATCCCGAAATCAAGAAATGGTTCGATAGTCTGGCGAGCAAGAAAGGACCTTGCTGTTCGGATGCGGACGGCTTCGCCGTGTCCGACGTCGATTGGGAAAGCAAGGACGGTCATTTCCGCGTGCGGCTCGAAGGCCAGTGGCATGACGTGCCGGACGACGCGGTGATCACCGTGCCGAACCGGGTCAGCCGCACCATGGTCTGGCCGATCAAGTATGCGGAAACGACCGTGATCCGCTGCTTCATGCCGGGTGCGATGACGTAAACCTCACGCGGCCGCAAGCGGCTGTCTGGAGCGTTTGGATTCTTGCTTGCTCCGTGGCGATGGCCCGGGCGCGAGACGGGAGCGTTGTTTCGCACAGAAATCCCTTCATAATCCGTCATATACCGTGTATCGGATCGCGCTGTCCCTTGCGCCGCCCCATTTTCACGCGATCACCTCAATCATGCTCGGCCGCCCCAAACTCGTTCTCGCATCCGGTTCACCGCGACGTCTTGCTCTGCTCAATCAGGCCGGGATCGAGCCCGATGCGCTGCGTCCGGCAGATGTCGATGAGACACCAAAAAAGGGCGAGCTGCCGCGCGCCTGCGCCAATCGTCTGGCTCGCGCCAAGGCCGACGCGGCGATGAAGTCGGTGCGCCTCGACGACGAGTTGCGCGGCGCGTTCATCCTCGCCGCCGATACGGTGGTCGCCGTCGGCCGCCGCATCCTGCCGAAGGCTGAACTGGTCGATGAAGCATCGCAGTGCCTGCGGTTGCTGTCGGGGCGCAACCATCGCGTCTACACCGCGATCTGCCTCGTCACGCCGAAGGAGTCGTTTCGCCAGCGGCTGGTCGAAACGCGCGTCCGTTTCCGCCGGTTGAACGAGGACGATATCCAGTCCTACATCGGCTCGGGTGAATGGCGTGGCAAGGCCGGCGGCTATGCGGTGCAAGGCATTGCCGGATCGTTCGTGCAAAAGATCGTCGGCTCCTACACCAACATTGTCGGTCTGCCGTTGCATGAGTCGATGTCGCTGCTCGGCGGTGAAGGTTTTCCGATCCGCTTCGGTTGGCTCAATGCCGTCTGAGCGCATGATTCCGAAAAACGGGAGCCGGTTTTCGGATCAAGATCATGCGCAACAGCAATAAAGAGAAGCCCTGCGCAATCTGCGGCAAGCCGCAGTCGGTGAACTCAAAGCCGTTTTGTTCGGAGCGTTGCCGCGACGTCGATCTCAATCGCTGGCTCTCCGGCTCTTACGCCATTCCGGTGCGGGACGACGAAGATGAGGACGGCGGTTCCGAGCGCCCCTGAGCTGCGACAGTTCGGTTTCCACCGAATTGTGCCATTGCGCCCGCGCCGCGCCGCCTGCACACTCCTCCCAAGAACGAGCCGATCAAGACCTGATCCATCAGGCAAACCTCGTCCAAGGGAAAACGCCCATGATCAATCGCCGTCGCTTCATCAGCTTGACCGCGGCTTCGCTTGCCGCGCCGTCGATCGTCTCCTCGTCTGCATTCTCCGCGACATTTCCGGACAGGCCGGTGCGGATCATCGTGCCGTTTCCACCCGGCGGATCGACGGATGTGACCGCGCGCATTGTCGGTGCGCGGTTGCAAGAGGTCTGGGGACAGACGGTCGTCATCGAAAACAAGGGCGGCGCCGGCGGCAATATCGCAGCCGACGCAGCCGCGAAGGCTGATCCCGATGGCTCTACGTTGTTCATCGTCGGACCGGGGCAGGCGACCAACAAGTTTCTCTATGCGTCGCTGAGCTACGATCCGGTCGCCGATTTCGCGCCGGTGTCGTTGCTGATAAAGCAGCCAAACATCATGTGCGTGCCGAATTCATCGCAGGCGAAGTCGGTGAAAGAATTCATCGCGTTCTGCAACGCGAACAAGGGCAAGGTCACCTATGCCTCGTCCGGCAATGGAACGACGCTGCATCTGTCGGGCGAGTTGTTCAAACGGCTCGCGAATGTCGAGATGACTCACATTCCTTATCGTGGCGCCGGCCCGGCCATGAACGATTTCATTCCCGGCCGCGTCGATGCGATTTTCGACAACGCGCCGTCGATCCTGCCGCATGTCAAAGCCGACAGCGTTCGTGCGCTTGCGGTGACGCCATCGAAGCGCATTCCAGCGCTACCGGACCTGCCGACCATTGCGGAAGCGGGTGTGCCCGGGTTTGATGTGACGTCGTGGTTTGCGTTCTTCTATCAGGCCAAGACGCCGCCCGAGATCGTTGCCAAGGTCAACGCCGACACCCGTGCTGCGCTTGAGCATCCGGCGGTCAAGAATCGGCTTCTCGAACTCGGCGCTGAGCCGTCCGGCACCACGCAGGAAGGCCTCGCGGCTTATCTCAAGGCCGAGATCGACAAATGGGGCCCTGTCATCACCGAGGCGAAAATCCGGATCGATAACTAGTGGAGTGGATTTGACATTCGCTGCCTACTTAGCTGCGGGCTCGTAATGCGAATGTCAAATCCAAAACTCCACTAGAAACTGATATTTGCTAGTGGTCCTTTGATTCTAACATTCGCAACGAAGCCTGCTGAAACGGGATGCGAATGTTAGGATCGGACCACTGAGGCAAGATCCCGAAAAACATGCCCCGGATTTGATCCGGGGTGGCACCGGTTTTCGGATCAGATCATGCCCAGACAAAGCGGCTTTGTTCTCAGCTATCAGGCCGCGTTTGCGCGCGGCCTTTTTTCGTCCGCTGGCCGCCAAATTCACCCGTTCCCGCAAGGCTTTGACGATCCAGCGCGAATCCGCTGTTGCGGCTGGACAGGGTGGGCGTGGCCACCTATAAACCGGCGCTCCGTCCCGCCATGTGTTAGTCGGCGACCGGATGCCCGGGTAGCTCAGTTGGTAGAGCATGCGACTGAAAATCGCAGTGTCGGTGGTTCGATCCCGCCCCCGGGCACCATTTTGTTTCTGGTCATCGTGATTGAGATATCCGTGGTCTTAACATCATGAGCCGCGCTCTCCAGGGCCGCTCGGTCATCGTCGCTATGTGCTTAGGCCAGCTCGGCAGTCTTCTGCCGCATGTGGTGGTACCGTCGATCCTCGCGCAATTCCTGATCCCTGAATGGAATCTCAGCGGTGCGCAGGCGGGCCTGCTCGCGGGTTCATTCATGGGCGGCTACATGCTGGCGGTACCGGTGCTGGCGACGCTCACCGATCGTATCGATGCGCGGCTCATTCTCCTTTGCGGCTCCGTGGTCAGCGCGCTGGCGACGCTGTCGTTCGGACTGTTCGCGATTGGTGTGAAATCCGGCATGGCGCTGTGGAGCATCGCTGGTGTTGGTTTCGCCGGAGCGTACATGCCGGGGCTCAAGGCGTTGACCGATCGCCTTGCGCCCGGTGACTTTTCCCGCGCGGTTACGCTCTACACCTCGAGCTATTCGATCGGTGTCGGTCTGTCGTTTCTCACCGCGCAGCTTGTCGCGGAATATGTCGGTTGGCGCGCGTCGTTTCTGATCACCGCGGCCGGGCCACTGCTGATGATCGCAGCTTGCCTGCTGTTGCAGCCGGTTAAGCCCAAACCCATGCAAAGCCGGCTGATGGATTTTCGCCCCGTGGTCCGCAATCGTGCTGCGATGGGCTATATTCTGGCCTATGGCTCGCATTGTTTCGAGCTTTACGGCATCCGGACCTGGATCGTCGCGTTCTGGACATTTGTTGCGGCAAAGAACGCCGATACGGCTTTCCTCACGCCGATCTTCGTCAGCGTGATGTTCTCGTTCATTGCAATGCCGTCGAGCGTTCTCGGCAACGAGCTTGCACTGCGCATCGGACGGCATCGCGCATTGACCATCATCATGGTCGCATCGGCGGTGATCGCTGTTTTGATCGGTCTTTGTGCAGGCTTGTCGCCGTGGCTGCTGCTGCCGCTGATTGCGCTTTACTCCATCACGGTGCCGGCGGACTCCGGCGCGCTGACGTCGGGCATGGCGATGGCCGCCAATCCCGATTACCGCGGCGCGACCATGGCGCTGCATTCGACGGTCGGCTTCGGCATATCGGCGTTGGGTTCTTGGGGCGTCGGTGCGGCGCTCGATGTCGCAGGTGGACGCTTGTCAGCGTCGGGCTGGCTTGCCGCGTTCTGTGTGCTGGCCGCAGGCATTGCGACCGGACCTGTAGCGTTGTGGTGGTCGCGG
>JAKFUP010000074.1 GCA_021732625.1 Hyphomicrobiales bacterium | reverse complement strand
AATACCCGCCGAGGGTGTCGTAATGAGCGCGCGTAATCAGCAAGCCTTGATCGGCCGAGGGGCCGGTCAGCATTCGCGCCACCGATTTCACGCTCTCGCGCAGTCCGGTCGGTGCATAGGGCGAACGCGCATAGCGGAAGATCGCGGCTTTGGTAATGCCGCTGATCGCAACGCTTTTCATGAAATGCGAGGTCTCGTCGATCCAGCCCTGATCGAGGATTGCGCCCGGATGCAGGAACATCAGCCAGGGCGATCGCGCCTGCCGCGCACCTGCGGCCAGTGCTGCCGCCCGGGTACCATCGTCTATCAAGAGATAGCCGCAGCCAGCGACGTCCGCGACGCGCTCGATCGCTTCGGATCTCGTGCGATCGACCAGCAGCACCTCGCTGACGAGTCCAGCCGTCGCGCCGGGGACCAGCGCGGCCAATGTCGCAACGACGGGCTGCTCTGCCTCGCCGGTGGGGATGATAACGCTCAACATATCCGGCTAATAATCCGATCCGGGAAATATTGTACCGTTATCATCTTGTCACAGTCAGAACAGCCCTTCGATTGCAGCTTTTGCGGGCAACCGAAGGGGTTCGTGGCACGGTGCATCGCACCTGACGAACTGTTCTAAGCGAACTTTCCTCGGTTAGCGGTTGGACCGCGGTGTCCGAGCGAAAGACCGGTCAATCGATCGGGGATACGGATTCGCGTAGCACGTTCCCGAATTTGCAGCGGTCGCCCTGCACTGTTCGAAGGTGCGGAAATCGCACTGGGGAACGGGACCGCCTTCACGATAGAGTAGCGCGCAAACCTCCCAGCCGGCATCCGCGGCAGCCGGCTTCGGCTCTGCGACGACGATTGCGGCAGTTGCAGACAAAATCAGTCCGAATAATTTCGCACGCATTTGGGCATCTCCTCTGTTGTTTGTTTCAGTACTGAGGAGTACGCGGGTCTGTTATGCGTCGTTACCACAACACACGAACGTGTCCTTTATCGCGGCTGCGGACACCACGCAGCGTTCGGATCGTGAACCCGTGCGTGTGGAATTTCAAAGCATTAGAATCTGCATCGACCAGCTGCGATTTATGATTGAGTTAGCGGCCGCGCCGATATCCGGGCGCGGGCTGATAATAGGGATTCACGGAGCACGTGTTGTTTTTGCCGCCGTTGATCGGTTGCAAGCTCGAGCGAGCTGTAAGCACATCACGTGATGATGAGGCTCGACGTATATTAGCTTACCCAAAACAGGGCGGTACCTGTTTGCTGCGCCATATTGGCGCATCTGACATCACGATGATGAGGTGGCTGCGAGAGCCTCCGTGATCAGAAGTCACTTCCTTTTATCCTTGGTTTTTTGCTGCTTGGTCAAACGCGGATACGGATTGCTGATACAGGAACCGCCGAGGCCGGATATCGAGGCTTGGCATTGCGCAAACGTGTGGAAGTTACATTCCGGGTCCGCTGCCCCTTTGACATAAATCAGCGAGCAAAATTCCCAGCCGGCGTCCGCGCGCGCTTCGCCAATACCGATTGCGAATACGGACAAGATCATCAGGGCCGGAATGCGCATTGCGAGAGGCTCCGTAAGGAGGACTGAATGGCAGGTACGTTGGTCTCTCGTTCCGGTTACTTTAAAAAACCGGTGGACACGTGAATGTGCGTTCTTGATTTGTTCTCATGGCGTGCTATGTTCACTCCATGAGCCGAGCATCATCTGTTGCCCTCAAGCACCCGCCGGTCACGGCGCCCTCCGAACCGGCGGGTGCGCTTTCTCCCTTTCCCGAATTGGCCGTCGCCATCGAGCGCGACAGGCGGCGTGGACGCGGAGCGCAGTCCAACGCAAGTGGCCGCTATGAGAGCGAAGCGCGGGTCGCATTCGACGACGGCTGGCAAAGTCTGGAAGATCTGCCGCCGTTCAAGACCAGCGTGACGGTCGATACGGCGCGCAAGGTCATCACCCGCAACGATTCTCCCGACATCGGCTTCGATCGTTCGATCAATCCGTATCGCGGCTGCGAGCACGGCTGCGTCTACTGTTTTGCGCGGCCGACCCACGCCTATATGGGGTTGTCTCCAGGCATCGATTTCGAGAGCAGGCTGTTCGTCAAGCCGGATGCGCCTGTGTTACTGGAGAAGGAATTGGCCGCGCCGGGTTATGAGCCACGGATGATCGCGATCGGCACCAACACCGATCCGTATCAGCCGATCGAGCGCGACCACAAAATCATGCGCGGCATTCTCGAAGTGCTGGAACGCACGGGTCATCCGGTCGGCATTGTCACCAAGTCGGCGCTCGTTGTGCGCGATCTCGACATTCTGTCGCGAATGGCGAAGCGCAATCTGGTCAAGGTCGGCGTCTCGGTGACGACGATGGACGCCAAACTCGCACGCACCATGGAGCCGAGGGCGTCGACGCCGTCGAAGCGGCTCGAGGCGCTGAAGATCCTGACGGAAGCTGGCATTCCGACCAAGGTGATGATTTCGCCGATCATCCCCGCGCTCAACGATCAGGAGATGGAGCGGATTCTCGATTCGGCTGCGCATATCGGCGTGCCGGAGGCGAGCCACATTCTCCTGAGGTTACCGCTTGAGGTCCGCGATCTGTTTCGCGAATGGCTTATGGCGAACTATCCGGATCGCTACCGCCATGTCTTTACGCTGATCCGCGACATGCGCGATGGCCGTGACTACGATTCGCAGTGGGGCACGCGCATGAAAGGCACCGGGCCGATGGCCTGGATGATCGGGCGACGGTTCGATATCGCCTGCGACAAGCTCGGTCTCAACAAACGCCGCAGCAAATTGACCACCGACCATTTCGCGCGTCCGAAAGCGAACGGCGAACAGCTCGACCTGTTTTGAAGGAGCATTGCGTATGAGTAGCGATCCGACCGCGCGATTGACCGTAGTCACGCTCGGCGTGTCCGATCTCAAACGCAGTGTCGCCTTTTACGATGCGCTTGGATTCAAGAGAAAGTTCAGCAACGACAGCGTCGCGTTCTATGAGACCGGCGGTTCGGCGCTCGCGCTGTTTTCCTGGGATGCGCTGGCAGAGGATGCAGCACTTCCTGTTGAACCACGACCGCAGGGCTTTCGCGGTTCAACGCTGGCATGGAATTGCAGCAGCAACGACGAAGTCGATACGGCGCTGAAATTTGTCATTTCGAAAGGTGCGAAGTTGCTCAAGGCGGCTCATGCCACGTTTTATGGCGGCTATTCGGGTTATTTCAGCGATCCCGATGGGCATCCCTGGGAGGTGGTGGCCGCCCCCGGCATCGAAGTGATGGCCGATGGCCGCGTTCGTCTGCCGGGATGATCTTTCAAGCTCTTTCAGGCACCGATCTTTCAGGGACAGCCGGTTTGTTCTAAACGCTGCGGCATGACCGACAGCAGTTCTTCAGCCGAGCCGACACCGATTGTGATCCTGACAACGCCGCGTCTTGTGTTGCGCGCGACGACGGATGCCGACATTGCCGTGATGCATGAGCGCGTTTTTGGCGACGCCGATGTCATGCGCAACGTCTTTCTTGGCGACGTCATGACCAAAGAGCGCGCCCAAGGCTTCATGCGTGAGCACTTTACGTTCGGGGCCAATCGGACGGGCATCGCGATCCTCACTGAAAAGCCCAACGGCAACGTCATCGGCTTTGCGGGCCTGTTTCCCTGCACGGCGCCGTATGCCGACGATCTCGAGATAGGCTTCGTCATGGCGAAAGAAGCGTGGGGCAAAGGCTACGCCACCGAAATCGGCGCGGCGCAGCTTGCGATGGGCTTCGAGGAGCTTGGCTGCCAGCGCCTGCTCGGGCTGGTCGAGCCGCGCAATGCGGCGTCGATCCACGCGCTGACCAAGCTCGGTATGCGCTATCTGAAGGATGTCACATCAACAACCCGGCCGCCGCGCAGTGTGTACATCATGTCGGCCGACGAATGGCGTAACCGCCCCTTGTCTCGAGCGGCCCGTGAATAGCGGGCAGATTGCCATTTCCCGGTTGTGCATCGGCATTACGATCCCCACCATCGCGGCATGATTCGATCTGCAAAAATTCCAGCCGAAAAACAACCGCCACCGAGCTTCCGGCGCGAGCGCGCATTGCTCAAGCGCGGCGTCGGACCGGTCGCCGGGTGCGATGAAGCCGGGCGTGGGCCGCTGGCGGGGCCGGTGGTCGCGGCCGCCGTCGTGCTCGATCCGAAGCGAATTCCAAAAGGGCTCGACGATTCCAAGAAGCTGACGCGCGCGCGCCGCGAGGAATTGTTCGACGAGATTTGCGCCACGGCATCTGTCGCTGTGACGGTTGCCTCGGTCGCGCGCATCGAGCGCGACAATATCCTGCGCGCCTCGCTGTGGGCGCTGGCGCGCGCGGTTCGTGCGCTGCCGGAATCTCCGTGCCATGTGTTCGTCGATGGCCGCGACCGGCTCGATGTGAACTGCGAGTGTGAGGCGGTGATCGGTGGCGACGCGCTGGTTGTGTCGATTGCGGCAGCGTCGATCGTGGCCAAGGTCGCGCGCGATCGGCTGATGTGCAAACTCGCCCTCGACCATCCGGGCTACGGTTTCGAAAGCCATATGGGCTACGGCGTGCCGGTCCATCTCGAAGCGCTGCGGCGGCTCGGGCCGACTGTGCATCATCGCCGCCTGTTCGCGCCGGTTGCGGCGATGCTTCAGGCTTCGGCACAGGCCGACGAAGGTTCAGTGCTGCGTCCGGTTGCCTGATCGGCCGCAGCACTTT
>JAKFUP010000028.1 GCA_021732625.1 Hyphomicrobiales bacterium | reverse complement strand
CTCGCTGCCGTTGCGGTCGATGGTTTTGCGCGGCGCCAGAATCGACGACGTCGGCTTCACGGCAAAACGCGCGATCACCGGCTGACCGGTGGAGATACCGCCAAGAATGCCGCCGGCGTGGTTCGAGGTGAACACCGGGCCGTTATTCCCCATCCGCATTTCGTCGGCATTCTGCTCGCCGGACAATTCCGCCGCACCGAAACCTGCGCCGATTTCGACGCCCTTCACTGCGTTGATGCTCATGAGAGCTGCCGCGAGATCGCCGTCGAGCTTGGCGTAGATCGGCGCGCCGAGACCGGCGGCCACGCCTTCGGCGACAACCTCGATCACAGCCCCGATCGACGAGCCGCTCTTGCGGATGCCGTCGAGATAGCCGGCGAAGAACTCAGCCTTGTCCTTGTCAGGGCAGAAAAACGGATTGCGCGCGATCTCGTCCCAGTCCCATTTGGCGCGATCGATCCTGTGCGGACCCATCTGCACCAGCGCGCCGCGCACGGCCATGCCCGGCACGACCTTGCGCGCGATGGCGCCGGCCGCGACGCGCGATGCGGTCTCGCGCGCGGACGAGCGGCCGCCGCCGCGATAGTCGCGCAGGCCGTATTTCGCCTCGTAGGTGAAGTCGGCGTGTCCCGGACGAAACTTGTCCTTGATCTCGGAATAATCCTTTGAGCGCTGATCGGTGTTCTCGATCAACAGCGCAATCGGCGTGCCGGTCGTCACTTGCGCGCCAGTCTCCGGATGCGCCATCACGCCGGAGAGGATTTTGACCTTGTCCTCTTCCTGCCGCTGCGTCGTGAAGCGCGACTGCCCCGGACGGCGGCGATCAAGATCGGCCTGAATGTCCTCGACCGTCAGCGGGATCATCGGCGGACAGCCATCGACCACGCAGCCGATCGCAACCCCATGGCTCTCGCCGAAGGTGGTGACGCGAAACAGATGGCCGAAGGTGTTGTGCGACATGGCCTGATCTCTGCATGAATGCAGATTTCTTCTGCAACCTTGCAGATGTCGTAGCGAGAAGTCGCAGAAACCGCAACTTTCGTCATGGCCGGGCTTGTCCCGGCCATCCACGTCTTCCTGAATGTTATGATTAAAAGACGTGGATACCCGGCACAAGGCCGGGTATGACGCCGAAAGTTAACGCGCAAGCTCATCCGTACTTCGTCATGACGCCATTGCAGAACACATAAACCACGCCCTGCCCGATCGGCGTGCCCGACGCCTGAGCTGGTGTCGCAACGCCGAGCGCCACCATCAGTGCTCGCATGGTGCCGCCGTGCGCCACAACGACCGTATCGCCAAGCAAGGAATCAAACCACTCGCGCATGCGATGCGTCACGCTCGCATAGCTCTCGCCGCCGGGCGCGGCGACGCCCCAGACGTCGCCACTGCGCGATGCGAACGTCGCGCCGTCATGCTGCTCCATCTGCGGCAGGGTCATGCCCTCCCATTGGCCGTAGCCGATTTCACGCAGGCGCGGATCGAGGCCGTAGCCTTCCAGCGGCAATGCGAGCACCTCGCGCACCAGCTCCATCGTTTGACGCGCGCGGCCGAGCGGCGACGAGACATAAGCCAATGCCGCATGGTCGTGACCGTTACACTTGACGAGATCGCCGAGCACGCGGCCCGCGTCAGTCGCCTGCCTGCATCCGATATCGTTCAGCGGAATGTCCTGCGTGCCCTGAAAGCGGCCTGCGGCATTCCAGTCGGTTTCGCCGTGACGGATGTAATAGAGAGTGGGAGCAGGCATTCGTGAGAGGGCTACTCTTTCGCTGCGCTGCCGAGCGTCATATCCGGTGCGTCGGGGCGTTTCATGCCAACCACATGATACCCGGCATCGACGTGATGCACCTCGCCGGTGACGCCACGCGACATATCCGACAGCAGATACAGCGCGCTGGCGCCGACATCCTCGATGCTCACCGTACGCCGCAGCGGCGCATTATATTCGTTCCATTTCAGGATGTATCGGAAGTCGCCGATGCCCGAGGCCGCTAGTGTCTTGATCGGCCCCGCCGAGATCGCGTTGACGCGGATGTTGTTCTCGCCCATATCAGCCGCGAGATAACGCACGCTGGCCTCCAGCGCCGCCTTTGCCACGCCCATCACGTTGTAATGCGGCATCCACTTCTCGGCGCCGTAATAGGTCAGCGTGATGATCGAGCCGCCATCGGTCATGATCTTCTCGGCACGCTGCGCGATCGCGGTCAGCGAGTAGCACGAGATCAGCATCGTCTTGGAGAAGTTGTCGGCGGTGGTTTCGATATAGCGCCCGTCGAGCTGATCCTTGTCGGAGAACGCAATCGCATGAACGACGAAATCGATCTTGCCCCACTTCGCCGTCACCTCGTCGAACACCGCATCGATGGTGGCGGGGTCGGTGACATCGCAATGGCCGAGCAGAATTCCGCCAAGCTCCTTGGCCAGCGGCTCGACGCGCTTCTTCAAGGCGTCGCCCTGCCAGGTCAGCGCGATCTCGGCGCCCGCAGCCTGGCATGCCTTGGCAATGCCCCAGGCGATCGAGCGGTTGTTGGCAACGCCGAGAATGACGCCTCGCTTGCCCTTCATCAGCCCGGAATTATCAGCCATTTCAGCCTCGTTGTGTCGTCAGGACCCCTCTTGGCATACCCAATTCCGCCCTTCAAGTTATAGAAGCGAAAGGCCCGGAATACTGGCGCAGCCGGGGTGTTTAGTTTGTGAGGCCTTCACGTTCTGGCGCGTCGCCAAAGGTTAACAGGACCGTCGATGATCGCGTTTCGCCCCAGCGTCGAAGCCATGATTCCCGCGCTGCGCCGCTATGCGCGGGCGCTGGCGCGCGACCCGGACATCGCCGACGACCTGGTGCAGGATACGCTGGTGCGGGCGCTACGCTCGGAGAAGCTTTTCGTCGGCGGCGATCTGCGCAGCTGGCTTTACACGATCCTGACCAATCTGAACCGCAACCGGCGCCGCTCGCTGGCGCGCCAGCCGCAATTCTCACCGCTGGTGGAGAATGCCCCGGATGCCAGCGGCACCGAAGCCGAAGGCCGCGACATCGCCCGTGCGCTCGCGACCTTGCAGGAAGACCAGCGCGCGGTGCTGCTGCTCGTGATGCTGGAAGGCATGAGCTATCGCGAGGTTGCCGACATTCAGGGCGTGCCGATCGGCACCGTGATGTCGCGTCTCGCGCGCGCGCGAGCGCATGTGAAGAACAGTCTTGAAGGCATGAGACCCGCGCTGCGCAGGGTGAAGTAAATTCAGGATGCGATAGACATGAATTTCACACGTGACGATCGGAGGCGCTTCTTTTCCCTCCCCCTTGTGGGGAGGGTGGCGCGCGAGCAGCGAAGCAACTCGCGCACCGGGTGGGGGTTGTTGTGCATTCGCCACTCCCCCACCCCGGCCTCCGTGGAGCCTGTCATCGGGCGGCACTCCGCGCCGACCCGTTGGCTCGGCCGACCCTCCCCACAAGGGGGAGGGATACATTTAGCGCTGCGATACGACACTTTATCCGAAAGACAACGGCCATGACTGAACCGCACATTCCCGTCACCGAAGATGAACTCCACGCTTATGTGGATGGTGAATTGCCGGCAGAGCGCACCCCCGCTGTCGAAGCGTGGCTCGCCACTCACCCGGAAGACGCCGAGCGCGTCGAGGCGTGGCGCGCCATGGGTCAAGCGCTGCATGCACGCTATGGCGGCGTGCTCGATGAGGGCGTGCCGAAGCGGCTGGAGCTTGATCGTCTGGTGAAAGCGCCGCGCCGCTGGATTTATGGCGCGGTCGCCGCCGCCCTGCTCGCTTTCGTGATCGGCGGCGGAGTTGGCTGGAGCGTGCGCAGCGTATCGGCATCGCCGGCCGATCCGCTCGAGCTGCTGCGCCGTGAGGCGATCACCGCGCACAAGCTCTACATCGGCGAAGTACGCCACCCCATTGAGGTCGCAGCAACCGAAGCGCATCTGCTGCCATGGCTGTCGCGCCGCGTCGGCACGACGCTGCGCGCACCGGACCTTGCAAGCTTCGATCTCAAGCTGCTCGGCGGACGCCTGTTGCCCGGCATAACTGCGCCGGCCGCGCTCTTCATGTACGAGAATCCGGCGGGCGAGCGCGTCACGCTCTACGCGACCCCGCTCAAGACGGCGACGTCAGGCCTCATCTACAAGGAAGACAACCGCGTCGCGCTGGTCGAGTGGGTGTCGGACAATTACGGCTTTGCCATCTCAGGCCCGGCCGACAAGCCGCGTTTGAAGGGAATCGCCCGCGCGAGCTACGAGCAGATGGAGAAGCGGTGAAGATTCACCGCTTCCAATCACACCATCCGGCCGTCATCGACAATAAGCGTCTGACCGGTGCCCCACGCGCCGCGTCACTACAGAGAAACAGCGCGGCCTGCTCCAAAACATTTCAATAATCATTGAAATAATGCTTGCAGTTGCCCTCATATTTCGATAATCATCGAAATATGAAAAAGCCCGATGCTATCGCCGCACTTGCCGCGCTCGCGCAGGAAAATCGCCTCGATGCCTATCGCCTGCTGGTGCAGGCGGGGCCAGAAGGCCTGTCGGCGGGCGAAGTCGCCGCCTCGCTTGGGCTGCCGCCAAATACGCTGACATTCCATTTCGATCGCCTGCGCGAAGCGGGTCTCGTCACCGTGCGCCGTGACGGGCGATCCATGATCTATGCCGCGCAGTTCGGTACCATGAACGCGCTGCTCGGCTATCTGACCGAGAACTGTTGC
>JAKFUP010000213.1 GCA_021732625.1 Hyphomicrobiales bacterium | reverse complement strand
TGACCATGTCCAGTCCTGTCCGGACAATGACGTGCGCAGCGCAAGCAACAGAAATGCGCCTGCGAAAAGATTCGGCAGAAGGTCGAGAACGCGAATTCCCTTCCCCGTGAGCCGCCAGCAGGCGGCGATCAAGCCTGCTTCGACGATCACCAGAACAAGAATGAAATCGACGAGTCGTCCACTGGCGAACAGCTCACGCATCGGCACACATCTCTTTGCCCATCGAAGCGTATCAGCTCCAGCTGAATCACTCGGACATAGCCGCAGACTAAAGCGGGAAAGTCGAGTCTGCATCCATACCGTCATTGCGAGGAGCCAAGCGACGAAGCAATCCATTTCGGGATGCTAGCTGGATTGCTTCGCTCCGCTCGCAATGACGGAACAATCGAAGTTTATCTCATCATGCTCTAGAATGGCATGCTCTAGAAAGGCGCATTCAATCGCACGACCTCAAGGTTAAGTCGCGCCGCGAACGCCACCCAAATCAAATAAGGCGCCAGATAAAGACTTGCCGCCTTCGAGTTCTTCCAGAACACGATCATCGGCAGCAGGATCGACAGCCACAGCAAGGCGACCTCGATCAGCGCCCAATCCGGCCGCCGCAGCGCAAAGAACAATGTACTCCAGAGCACATTCAAAAAACCGTTGAGTGCAAAAAGTCCAATCACCCATTCGCGCTGAGCGCGATCGTGCGCGCTGCGCCAGGCATAAACCGCAGAGATCGTCGCCAGCGCGAATATCAGCGTCCACGCCGGGCCGAACAACCAGCCGGGAGGCTGCCACGAGGGCTTCTTCAGATTCTGATACCAAGGTCCGGTGTCGGTGAGCGTGCCGCCGAGCATGGCAATGAAGATTGCGACCAAAGCCGCGACAAGGATCGGCTTCAACAGAGTTCTTCTGCCGGTCATCGCGCCGAAGCCAGACCCGCCATGTGAGCGAGATTCTTGAAGAATATCCGCACGTGGGCAATCGGCTTCGCCCGCACCAGCTTCTTGTTCATGTAGGCGTCCCACGTCAGTTTCTGGACATCGCGATCGCGACAGATGCTGACAAACCGTTCACGGCGGCGATCGTTGGAATACCAGTACCACTGCATGATCCCAAGAATCCGGAAAACCATTCCGTGCATTCGCATGAAGTGCTTGCGCGCCGTGCGCAGCGCACGGACGTCTCCGGTCTCCAGATAAAGATCGACGGCTTCGGCCGACAATCGTCCGCCGATCATCGCATAGTAGATTCCCTCACCCGATGCCGGAGCGACCACGCCCGCCGCGTCACCGGCCAGCAGGACGCTCTTGCCATCGTCCCAACGCGGCAAAGGATGAAGCGGAATTGGCGCACCCTCACGCCGGATAGTTTCGACCTTGCCGAGGCCAACCGCTTCGCGCAGCCCCCCAACGGAATCGCGCAATGAAAAACCCTTGTGCGCAGAACCGGTGCCTACACTCACCGTATCGCCATGGGGAAATACCCAGCCATAAAAATCCGGCGACACCGCGCCCTGATAGTAGACGTCGCAACGCTTGCCATCGAAGCTGCTGTCGTCACGCGGCGAGCGGACGATCTCGTGATAGGCGAACACATAAGGCAACCGGTCCGCACCGGGCAGGCACTGTTTCGCCACGGCCGACAATGCACCATCCGCACCGATCAGCGTACGGGTACGGACGGCGTTTTGCACCACCTTCCCGTCGCCGTTGCGGGTTTCATAGTGAACAATGGTGATGCCTTGTTCGTCGCGCTCGAAACGCTTGAACGTGCCGGTGCGCCGCTCTGCCCCGGCCTTCGCTGCGCGCTCACGTAGCCATTCGTCGAACACTTCGCGATCCACCATGCCAACGAAGCCGCCCTCGATCGGCATGTCGACTTGCTTGTCTGTCGGCGACACCATACGGGCGCAGTTGACGCGCGCGACCAGCAGATGGTCGGGAATCTCGAAATCGCTGATCAAGCGTGGAGGAATAGCGCCACCGCACGGCTTGATGCGTCCGGCGCGATCAAGCAGAACAACATTCCGTCCGCGGCCCGCCAGATCGCAGGCGGCCGTCGCACCGCTCGGGCCTCCGCCGACGATGACTACATCAACGACGGTGTCATCTGAGAATGTGTCGTCGGATATCATCTATACCTCCATCGCGGCATGGCGCAGCACATGCTTGTCTTGAAGCGATGTTTGTTGAGATGGCGCGCGGTGAACCCATACCGCCATCGCCGCTGCAAGGACGAAGAGACCGGCTTCCGCCGCAAAGACCACCGCGTATGATAACGCCGGAGACGTCAGAAAGAACCGCGCGACATCGCTGGCAAGCGTCCCGACAAATCCGCCAATGCCAAACGCAAACGCCTGCGCCGCTCCCCACAACCCCATGCGAACGCCTTCGCGCTTCTCGCTTCCCGCACTGACCAGCGCCATCATCGATCCGATGGCAGCGACCGCATAGGCTCCGTTGGTGACACCGAGCATGAAGACGTTCTCTCGCAGCGGCCATGACGGCCCGACGGCGGCCGCGGCAACCAGGCACAGAAGTGCGATGGCCGACGTTGTGCATCCGGCAATCGTCCAGATCTGAAGGTTTCCCCGCGAGCGCGGAAAGACAACTCCGACCAAAGGCACCAGCACCATTCCGAGAAGAGTACCGCCATGCTGAATGCCGGAGAGTTTGGTGGTCTCGCCTGGCGTCATGTTGAAGACCACACCGGCAAACGGTTCGAGAATGAGATCCTGCGCGCTGTAAGCCAGCATCGAAACAAACACGAAAATCGCAAAGCGCCGCGACTGCGGCTCGGACCACACTTCAAGGAACGCCGCGCGAAACGAGGAACCGGCTGGCACGGTCGGCCGGGCTGGCTCAGCCGATGCGGCGTTGCGTGGCTCAATGCCCCAGACGCCGATTACAGTGAGCAGCATCGCGGCAACCGACACACTGCCCGAGACGGCGACAAGCCGGAGCGGCGAGAACGGATCGAGCAGATGGCCCGCCACACCGGTCGTGACGATGAAACCGACGATCATCATGACCCAGACGATCGTCGCGGCCGCCGCGCGACGGCGATCGTCGGTCAGGCTGGCGAGCAAAACAAGAAGCGACGTCCCCGCAGCACCAACCCCGCCGCCGATCAGACAGAATGCGACGACAGCCAACGCGACGCCAAGCAAAGGCTCTGTCGCCATCAACGCCGTCGCTATCGCGGCGAGAAATCCACCGCATGCCAGCACCGCCATGCCACCGACGATCCATGGCGTCCGGCGCGCGCCGCGATCTGATCCATAACCCCAGGCAGGTCTGAATACCTGCAACGCATAGTGAATGGCGACGAGCGCCCCGGGCAGCATTGCCGGCATCGCAAGTTCGACCACCATGACCCGGTTCAGCGTCGATGTTGTCAGCACCACGACAGCGCCAAGACCGGTCTGCACAAGGCCGAGCCGGACGATGCTGAACCATGACAGCGTCTGCATTCCCATGCTCAGCCGCCTCGCAATGACGCCAGAGCAAAAGCGCTGACCAGCATGCCGAGCACGTAACAACTGATACCTGTTCCGTTGTACCAGGGCGCGCGCTCACGCGGGCTTTTCAGAAAGTGCGCCATCAGGAACAACTGAGCGATCAAAACGATGCCGACCGCCGCCGCATAGAGCGGACGTTGCCACGCAAACAATAGCCCGATCACAGCAACCTGCGGCGCAGCCATGACAAGGCAGGCAAACCGCGCAGCCTTTTCGACTCCCAGAAGAACCGGAAGCGAGTCGATACCCATGCGTTTGTCGCCTTCGACCGACTTGAAGTCGTTCAATGTCATGATGCCGTGTGCGCCCGCGCTGTAGAGCAAAGCAATCACGACAATCCGCCAGTCGGGACTCGATGCCGCCATGATCGCAGCACCCGTGAACCACGGCAGGCCTTCATAGCAAAGTCCGCAAGCGGCGTTGCCCCACCAGCCGTTCTGCTTCAGGCGAACGGGCGGTGCGCTATAGGCCCATGCCAGCACAAGGCCGAACACAGCAGCGCCGAAACCCCACGGACCCAGCGTCATCGCGAGCACCAGAGACAGCACCGTCCAGCCGATCGCAATGTAGAGTCCCCATCGCCCCGGTATGCGCCCTGACGGAATCGGACGATCAGGTTCGTTAATGGCATCAACGTGCCTGTCGTACCAATCGTTCACAGCCTGACTGGTCCCGCATACCATCGGGCCCGCCAGCAGAACGCCGGCGGCGATCACCGGCCAATGCTGCGACGGCGACACACCAGACGACACGATACCGCAACCGAAAGCCCACATCGGCGGGAACCAGGTGATCGGCTTCAGCAACTCAAGAACAACCGATGGCGCTGGATGAGCGATGGCACTATTCATTGTCATTTCCGCCTTCGTCTTCCACTGCATGTTCGGCCAAGCCGTAACGCCGCAACTTCACGTAAAGACTCTGCCGGCTGAGGCCAAGCATATCGGCGGCCGAGGCACGGTTATCGCCGGTCAGTTCCAGCGCCGCCTCGATCGATAATTTCTCGATTACGTCCGTAGCTTCGCGCACCAAATCCTTTAAGGGAACGCGGCCGATCATCCCCGTCAGCTGTGCCATCGAGCGCGGCAGCTCGCGTTCGTGCGACGCGGCAGCTTGAAGGCGCTTGTCGATATTCCGGATCGTAAACCCGAAGTTTGGCTTGTCTTCGCCATCCGACAGCGCCATGGCCGACATTTCAATTTCGGCGGAACCGCCGTGCTCGCCGCGCAGGATGGTAGAAAACAACTTGAGCGTGCCGCTTTGGCGCAAATTCGCAAGCGCAACGCTGAAATCG
>JAKFUP010000003.1 GCA_021732625.1 Hyphomicrobiales bacterium | reverse complement strand
AGACCGTTGCACTCAATCCCGGCCCGAAACCAGCCAACCCGGCCAAGCCACAGACACCAGCCGATATCATCAATGCCCGCGGCTTCTGGGGCGAAGAACCGGCCACGGCCAAACAAGCATCGCCGCAACAAGTCGCTGCCCTCGCCGCCCGCAACGCCTTCGCTTCCGCCGACCCGCAATCGACCGCCAGCCTCAATCCAAACGCGGCGCTCGCCTACGCTCCGCCCTCTCCGGTCATCAACCGCGCCCAGATCGTGGCGGCCAGCGCGCCGATCCCGCGCAGCATCCGCCCCGCTTCGCTGTCGCAACCGATCTCGACCGGCCTGACCACCATCGTCTCCAAGGGCCAACAGCGCCAGCCGGGCACGATCGCGACCTCGACCCGCATCACCACCGCCAATCTGAACGACGTCTGGACACGGGCGATGATTGTCGCGCCGAGCGCCTCGACCGCGATGTCGGCGACGATCATGGGCCAACCTGATCTGACCCAGCTGCGGGCAATGTTCGTCAAGCCGCGCTCGTCGATCGCGATGACGTTCTCCGACGATCCGCAAATGGGCATCATCTGCGAGCGCTTCTCAGGTTCAGCGGTCGCCACGCTGAACACCATGAGCTTCACGCTGCGCACTGCGTCGCTGCGCTAAATTCAAACTCACCGACTCGTCATGGCCGGGTTTATCCCGGCCATCCACGTCTTTCAGCAGATATGTTGTTTAAGACGTGGATGCCCGGCACAAGGCCGGGCATGACGAAGGGGATATTTTTGCTCGATGCCCGCTCAGATCATCCCGAGCGCTTGCATATAGGTTTCCAGGATCGTTTCCTGTTCCTGCCGCTCGTTGGCGTCCTGCTTGCGCATCCGCACGATGGCGCGCAGCGCCTTGACGTCGAAGCCGTTGCCCTTGGCCTCGGCATAGACGTCGCGGATGTCGTCGGAAATCGTCTTCTTTTCTTCCTCGAGACGTTCGACGCGCTCGACGATGGCCTTGAGCTGATCCTTCGCGAATTTAGTCGCGGGCGCGTCCTGGACCGCAGCGGCAGTGGCCATCGTGTACTCCTGGTACTCTTTGTCAGATGAGATGCGGCAAGGCGCCGAACGGAGGTGCACACTCAAGATCGGCACCCTCGCCGTCAAGGCAACGCGGCGTTCATCCACAATGACTCACAGGGGATAACTTGCAGCAGGGAACTGGGAATTTTCTCGACTCCCTCTCCCCGTTTACGGGGAGAGGGTTGGGGTGAGGGGCTATTTGAACTCGCTTGTGGCAGTGAACTGCCCCTCACCCGCCGCACTTCGTGCGTCGACCTCTCCCCGCTTGCGGGGAGAGGTGAACAACATTAGTGCGTGTGGCTTTTTTTCATTGCATCGAGCTGAGCCGGCGACGCCTCTTGCTGATGCTTCGCCTTCCACTCCTCATACGTCATGCCGTAAACCGCTTCGCGGCTCTCGTCCTTGCTCATCGGCTGCCCCTTGGCATCGGCGGCATCCTTGAGCCAGTTCGACAGGCAGTTGCGGCAGAAACCTGCGAGATTCATCATGTCGATGTTCTGCACGTCGGTGCGGCTGCGCAGATGCTCGACGAGACGGCGAAAGACTGCCGCTTCAAGCTCGGTTTGTGTCTTGCTGTCGATCGCCATTGATTGCTCCACCGTCATGCTTCCGCCGAAACTAGTGCCGCCGATCTGAAGTTCCAGCAGCAGTTGCCGCAAGCTCTTATCAGGAACTTCAGATCGAAAAGCGGCACTAGAAACCTACGATTGCTAGTACCCCTTTGTTTCCGAAGTTCGCGTCTGGGGATGCCAAGATGACTTACGAACTTCGGAAACGGGGTACTAGCACCAAACCCGCAGCGTACTTTCTCATCAGATGGGAATTGTCACACAATTTGCCACATCTGCCGGATAATCCGGCCACCAAGCAGCTTTTAGAGCACTTTTCGGCATTCGGCTCTTAACGATTTGCGCATGTGAACCGTTGACAGTGCTATCCCGCATACGCGAAATCTGTAATGGTTTGATATGGTTCTGCCCAACGATGTTGTTTCGAAGACCCCTTTTTCCGATGCGATTTAACGCTCTTGCAGCCGCTCTGACGGCCACCGTCATATCGGTCACGATCGCGTCAGCGACGCCGGCGTCCGCCGACTTCCGCCTGTGCAACAACACCGGAAGCCGCGTCGGCATCGCACTCGGCTACAAGGACAATGAAGGCTGGGTGACCGAGGGCTGGTGGAACGTGTCATCCAAGGCATGCGAGACATTGCTGCGCGGCACGCTCGTCGCACGGTATTATTATATCTATGCCATTGACTACGATCGTGGCGGCGAGTGGTCAGGACAGGCATTCATGTGTTCGCGCGACAAGGAATTCACCATCAAGGGCACCGAGGATTGTCTCGCCCGCGGCTTCGACCGCACCGGCTACTTCGAGGTCGATACCGGCGAGCAGCGCGCCTGGACCGTGCAATTGACCGAAGCCAACGAACAGTTGCCGCAGAAATCGCCGGGGCTTCCGGGCCTGCCGAATCCGCAAGGCAGTGTGCCGCCGGGATCGGGTCTGCCCTCCGGCGCGCCCAATCGCCCATGAGACGTTTGCGCCGTATCAAGATTCTCGCAACGCTCGGTCCCGCATCTTCGGACTCCGCGATGATCCGCAAGCTGTTCGAGGCGGGCGCGGATATGTTCCGCATCAACATGAGTCATACGTCGCATGACAAGATGCGCGAACTGGTCGAGACCATTCGTAATGTCGAGAGCAACTACGGCCGGCCGATCGGCATTCTGGTCGATCTGCAGGGGCCGAAGTTGCGGCTCGGCAGCTTCGCCGAAGGCGCGGTTCAACTGCACAACGGCGAAGCGTTCGTTCTGGATTCGGACAAGACGCCCGGCGACAAGAGCCGCGTTTACCTGCCGCATCCGGAAATTCTGAAAGCGCTGCGGCCCGGTCACGCCTTGCTGCTCGACGACGGCAAGGTTCGTTTGATCGCCGAGGAAACCTCACCGGATCGCGCCGTGACCCGCGTCGTCGTCGGCGGCCGTATGTCAGACCGGAAGGGCGTCAGCCTTCCCGACACCGACCTGCCGGTTTCTGCGATGACGGCCAAGGACCGTGCCGATCTCGAAGCCGCGCTTGCGACCGGCATCGACTGGATCGCGCTGTCGTTCGTCCAGCGCGGCGATGATGTCGCCGAGGCGAAGAAACTGGTGCGTGGCCGCGCCTCGATCATGTCGAAGATCGAGAAGCCGCAGGCGATCGACCGCCTTGCCGAGATCCTGGAAGAGTCCGACGCGCTGATGGTTGCCCGTGGCGATCTTGGCGTGGAGCTGCCGCTCGAGCGCGTGCCAGCGCTGCAAAAGCAGATGACGCGCATGGCGCGCCGTGCGGGTAAGCCTGTGGTGATCGCAACACAAATGCTGGAGTCGATGATTTCGAGCCCGGTGCCGACCCGGGCTGAAGTCTCCGATGTCGCTACCGCCGTTTATGAGGGTGCCGACGCCATCATGCTCTCGGCCGAATCCGCCGCCGGCAAATTCCCGATCGAAGCCGTATCGACCATGAACCGCATCGGCGAGGAAGTGGAGCGCGATCCGACGTTCCGCAGCGTGATCCATGCGCAACGGCCCGAACCGGAGCAGACCGTTGGCGATGCCATCGCTGACGCCGCGCGCCAGATCGCCGAAACGCTCGACCTCTCGGCCATCATCTGCTGGACCAGTTCGGGCTCGACTGCGATGCGCGTCGCCCGCGAGCGGCCAAAATCACCGATCGTTGCGATCACGCCGAACATGAGGGCTGGACGCAAGCTGTCGGTGGTGTGGGGCGTGCATTGCGTGGTGGCGGATGACGCGCTCGATCAGGACGATATGGTCCAGCGCGCCAACCGCATCGCGTTCCGCGACGGCTTTGCCCGCGCCGGCCAGCGGGTCATTGTCGTCGCCGGCGTTCCGCTCGGCACGCCGGGCGCGACCAACATGCTGCGCATCGCCAATGTCGGCTCCGACAGCGACGCGGATTTCTAGAATTTAGCGTGCGTTGGCGTTCGCAGCCTGCGGCGAAGCCGTGGCTGTGGAGCGCACGATCGCATCGACCTCGGCCGCGATCTGCTCAGGCGCGGCATTCTGCGGCATGTGGCCGACACCTTGCAAATCGATCAGCCTGGTTTGCGGCACATCGCGGGCGAACGCCTGCGCATGAACCTTTGGTGACACCGTGCGGTCCTTGTCACCGGCGAAGATCGTCACCGGTACCTTGATCTCTGGGTAGCGGGGCGAAAGCCGGACCACTTCCGGCTTCAGCAGCACCAGATCCCAGGCATTGCTGAGAAACTCGCGCGGACGCAGCACCAGCGGGATCGCTGTGTTCTGCACATAACCCTCAGGCATCGGCTGCGGCGAGAACACCGAGCGAGCGCCGGGCTCGACCATGAACCGGCCGAGCGGCACTGGCAGCGTATAGGCCAACAGCGGACCAATGACGGGCAAGGTCGCGAGCTTGTTGAAGATGCCGACGCCGCCGGGCCACGGATGCGTTGCCGGCGCCAGCATCACGAGGCCTGCCACGCGCTGCGGAAACTCAACCGCCATCGCGGCACCGAGCGCGCCAGCCCACGAATGCACCACGAACACGGCGCGATCGATCTGCAGCTTGCCGAGCATCTCGTCGATCATGCGCGCCTGCACCGACGGCGACGTTGCGTCCGTACCCTCGCGGGTCGAACCGCCATGGCCGGGGCGATCCACCAGAATGACGCGATGCTTCTGCGCGATCAGATCGCCGAGCGGATGGCGCAGGGATTCAAGATTGGCCGATGCGCCGTGCACCAT
>JAKFUP010000252.1 GCA_021732625.1 Hyphomicrobiales bacterium | reverse complement strand
GGACGGGAATGGTCGAAGCGGCTGCCTTTTTCGCGGTCGCCAGTACGCTGTCCATGGCCTGGCTGCGGGTGATGATATCGGAGAATGTCAGCCTGCCGTCGCGGCTGTGGCGAATGCGTTGCAGTTCGCCCTTCATCGCGCTGGCATTGAGGGCGTTGCGCAGCGACACCTGAAGCCGCTCGACGCCGACGGGCTTGACCACGAAATCGTGGGCACCGGCGCGCATCGCCGAGATCACATTGTCGATACCGCCGTGCGCGGTCTGAACGATCACCGGGATGGCAACGCCGGCGTCGCGTATTGCCGAGAGCACACCCATGCCGTCGAGGCCGGGCATCACCAGATCGAGAATCACCGCGTCAATGGTTTGCGCGTCCGTGCCGGTGAGCATGGCGACGGCGGCATCGCCGCTGTCCACCACGACAGCTTCATAGCCGCAGCGTTGCACCATGTTCTCGATCAGCCGGCGCTGGATGGCATCGTCGTCGGCGATCAGAATAGTGGCGGCCATATCGGTTCCTTGGCATTTCCCGGTTTTTGATCTTATCTGTTTCGAATCGGGGCACTCTGGCCGATGCGGATTAACGACCGCTTAAGAGTTGTCATCGCGGTGGTGCCCGGATGTCGCAACCTTGTGCCGCATGTCAGGCCCGGACATTTCGATATGACATGCTCGGGCACGATGCAGATCGAAAGAAACGGATTCAGATATGGCCTCGCGCTCGTCCGCTCTGCGAAAATCGAAAACCGCCACGGCCCGCAAATCAGCCGCGAAAGCGAAACCGGCAGCGAAGGCCGGCGCGAAACTCCCCGAATGGAATCTCGCAGACCTTTATCCGTCGATCGATGCGCCGGAGGTGACGCGCGATCTGGATCGGCTGAGTGAAGAATGCGCGTCGTTCGAGCAGGCCTATAAGGGCAAGCTCGCGGATGAGACGGCGAAAACCGGCGGCGGAACATGGCTCGCGGCGGCGATCCGCCGTTTCGAGGCGATCGACGATCTGGCCGGACGGCTGGTATCGTTTGCGGGGCTGGTTCATGCGGGCAACACCGTCGATCCCGCGATCTCGAAATTCTACGGCGACGTCTCCGAGCGCATCACCGCGGCGTCGGTGCATTTGCTGTTTTTCTCGCTCGAACTGAATCGCATTGACGATGCGGTGATGGAGCGCGCGCTGGCAACGCTAGAGCTTGCGCATTATCGCCCGTGGATCGAGGACAGCCGCAAGGACAAGCCGTATCAGCTTGAGGACCGCGTCGAGCAACTGTTCCACGAGAAGTCGGTCAGCGGTTATGCCGCGTGGAACCGGCTGTTCGACCAGACCATCTCGGGCTTGCGATTTCGTGTCGGGGCGAAGGAATTGGCCATCGAGCCGACGCTGAATCTGCTGCAGGACCGCGCGCCGGAAAAGCGCAAGGCCGCCGCGCAGGCGCTGGCGAAAACCTTCAAGGCGAACGAGCGCACCTTTGCGCTGATCACCAACACGCTCGCCAAGGACAAGGAGATCGGCGACCGCTGGCGCGGCTTCGAGGACATCGCCGACGCGCGGCATCTGTCGAACCGCGTCGAGCGCGAGGTGGTCGATGCACTGGTGGCCTCGGTGCGTGCCGCCTATCCGCGGCTGTCGCATCGCTATTACGCGCTGAAGGCGCGCTGGTTCAAGAAGAAGACACTGGCGCACTGGGATCGCAATGCGCCGCTGCCGTTCGCGGCCAAGAATATGATCTCGTGGAACGACGCGCAGTCGCTGGTGCTCAACGCCTATGGTGCGTTCTCGCCGCAGATGGCTGACATTGCAAAGCGGTTCTTTACCGATCGCTGGATCGATGCGCCGGTGCGTCCCGGCAAGGCGCCGGGCGCGTTCTCGCATCCGACCACGCCGTCCGCGCATCCGTATGTGCTGCTCAACTATCAGGGCAAGCCGCGCGACGTGATGATCCTGGCTCACGAGCTTGGTCATGGTGTGCATCAGGTTCTCGCCGCCTCGAAGGGGCCATTGATGGCACCGACGCCGCTGACGCTGGCGGAGACCGCGAGCGTGTTCGGCGAGATGCTGACGTTCAAGAAGCTGCTGGCCTCGACCAAGAGCGCGAAAGAACGCAAGGCGCTGTTGGCCGGCAAGGTCGAGGACATGATCAATACGGTGGTGCGGCAGATCGCGTTCTACACGTTCGAGCGCACCATTCATTCCGAGCGCCGCAACGGCGAACTCACCGCCGAGCGGATCGGCGAAATCTGGATGAGCGTCCAGCGCGAGAGCCTTGGCCCCGCGATCGATATCAAGCCGGGCTACGAGTCGTTCTGGATGTACATCCCGCACTTCATCCATTCGCCGTTTTACGTCTACGCCTATGCGTTCGGCGATTGTCTCGTGAACTCGCTCTATGCGGTTTACGAAAACGCTTCCGACGGTTTCGCCGAGCGATATCTTGAGATGCTCTCGGCCGGCGGCAGCAAACACTATTCGGAGCTGCTCGCGCCGTTCGGCCTCGACGCCAAAAGCCCGACGTTCTGGGACGGCGGTCTGTCGGTCATCGAGGGCATGATCGAGGAGCTGGAGGGGATGGGTTAACTTGCTTGTACAACTTGCTGTTGTGTCAGAAGGGATATCCGTTATACATAACGTATAACGAGGTGTCCGGCGATGAACGAGCATTCGAAAGATTTGAAGCCCCAAACTGAAGCTCTCCAGATTCGCAAGATCGGCAATTCGGTTGGTTTGATCCTGCCGAAGGAATTGCTGGCGCGGTTAAATCTGAAGGAAGGCGACAAACTCCATATCGTCGAGCAGACCGAGCGCGGCTTCAAACTGTCGCCACATGATCCAAAGCATGCCAAGGCGATGGAAATCGCGCGTCAGGTCATGCACGAATATCGCGATACGTTTGCTGCGCTTGCCAAATGACCGAGCCGATCTGGCTCGATGTCAATGATGTCATCGACATGCACGACGAACAGCTTGCTGTCTTCGGCGGCCCGGCAGGTGTGAGAGATCGCGGTGCGCTTGAATCGGCGATCGCTCGACCGATAAATCAATGGCACTATGGCCAGACAGACTTGGCCGCGCTCGCGGCGGCATATGCGTTTGGACTTGCCCGTAATCATGGTTTTGTTGATGGCAACAAACGTGCAGCCTTCCACGCCATGATGGTCTTCCTGAGAATAAACGGCGTTGCATTTGCGCCCGACCCCGCCCAAGCAACGGTCATGTTTATTGCCCTCGCGGCTGGCGAGGTCAGCGAGGAAAGCCTGACGCGCTGGATCAGGGACAATTGGCCGGATTAGTCAGCTCTTTCCGGGGCCAGCCGTTGCCCTGTGTAGTCATTTAGTTTAATTCCGGCTTCTCGTATCGCGACGGGTTCCCGGCATATCAGGGCACCTTTGGGCTTGAGGGGGACTGACGATGGATCATAGCGAAGTGGCCTACACCACTGCTGACGGCAACGATTATCCGGCGCACGAAGCGACCTACCAAGGTTTCATCAAGATGACGACCTGGGGCACCGCGGCGGTGATCGCCGTTGTCGTGCTGATGGCTATCTTCCTCACCTGAGCTTTGTCATCCCCGCAGCACTGCGGGTTCTGAAGTTGTGCGCGGCCATCGGCTGCGGGAGGCGTCATGAAAATAGCGATTGCCAAGGAAATCGATGCAGCCGAGCCGCGCGTCGCTGGTACGCCCGATACGGTGAAGAAGTTCAAGGCGCTGGGCGCCGATGTGGCGATCGAGCCGGGTGCCGGGATCAAGTCCGGCCTGCTCGATGCCGATTATGAAGCGGCGGGCGCGATGGTGACGGCGGACGCGGTGAAGGACGCCGATATCGTCATCAAGGTGAAGCGTCCCGAGACGTCTGAGTTGTCGACATACAAGCGCGGTGCGCTGGTGATCGCGATTATGGACCCCTACGGCAACGATGCGGCGCTCAAATCGATGGCGGACGCGGGCGTTGCGGCCTTTGCGATGGAGCTGATGCCGCGCATCACCCGCGCGCAGGTGATGGACGTGCTGTCGTCGCAGGCCAACCTCGCCGGCTATCGCGCCGTGATCGAGGCCGCCGAGACATTCGGCCGCGCATTCCCGATGATGATGACGGCGGCGGGTACCGTGCCTGCGGCGAAGGTGTTCATTATGGGCGTCGGCGTTGCCGGCTTGCAGGCGATCGCGACCGCGCGCCGTCTCGGTGCGATCGTCACGGCGACTGACGTGCGTCCAGCCGTGAAAGAACAGGTCGAGTCGCTCGGCGCCAAGTTCATCGCGGTCGAGGACGAGGAATTCAAGCAGGCGGAAACCGCCGGCGGTTACGCCAAGGAAATGTCGAAAGAGTATCAGGCCAAGCAGGCCGCACTCACTGCCGAGCATATCAAGAAGCAGGACATCGTCATCACTACGGCGCTGATTCCCGGCCGTCCCGCACCGCGGCTGATCACCGCCGAGATGGTGAAGTCGATGAAGCCCGGCTCGGTGCTGGTCGATCTTGCGGTCGAGCGCGGCGGCAATGTCGAGGGCGTGGTGTCGGGTCAAACGACGGACGTGTCGAACGTCAAGATCGTAGGCATTCCGAACCTTGCAGGCCGGGTCGCGGCCTCCGCATCAAGTCTCTATTCCAAGAACCTCTTCTCGTTCATCGAGACCATGGTCGACAAGTCGACGAAGGCGCTTGCGGTGAAATGGGATGACGATCTGGTGAAGGCCACGGCGCTCACGAAAGACGGCGCGGTGATCCATCCAAACTTCCAGCCGAAAAGCGCGTAAGGAACCGAGCCATGGATAGTGCCATTCACGCTGTCAGTCCGTTTGTCTTCGAACTCTCGATTTTCGTGCTCGCCGTGTTCG
>JAKFUP010000106.1 GCA_021732625.1 Hyphomicrobiales bacterium | reverse complement strand
ACGGTCTGGTAACAGCGCCAAGTTATTCGATCCTTGGCGCGAATTATTCGAATGTCGGCAGCGCACTAAGCGCTTTGAATACACGCGTTCAAACCAACAGCAACAACATCGGCAACCTGATGGCTGCACCTGGTGGCAGCGGCGGGGGTGGCGGCAGCCTCGTCTCCCAAGACCCGTTTACCCGCACGATTCTGGTCGCCCCAACGACCGACGGCACGACCCTTGATGTCAGCGGATTGACCGGCACCCGTACCATTACTGGCGTGGCATCTGGAAGCATTGCCGCCAACAGCCGCGATGCCATCAACGGCGCCCAGCTCGCCTCGACCAACGCGGCCGTGGCGACGGCGGCGTCTTATTCAATCAATGCCGCAAACGGATTAGCGACAACGATCGGTGGCGGATCAGTTGTCGATGGTGCGGGCAATGTCGTCGCATCCCAATTCACGGTTCAAAGCCAAACCTTCAACAATGTCGGAGCAGCCATCACCGCCATCGATGCAAAGATCGGAGTCGTCGGAACCGACATCAGCAATATCAGCAACACAATGAGTAACATCACAAGCACGACGCGATATCTCAGTATCAACGGCCGTGGCCGCAGCGCTTCGGCATCCGGAACCGAAGCGATAGCCCTTGGTACTCAGTCAACAGCATCGGCAGACAACGCCGTGGCGCTTGGTGCCAATGCGTTGGCCAGCGCGACCGGCGCCATTGCGCTTGGCAGCGCGGCGGCTGCAACCGGCGTCAACGCGATTGCCATTGGCGTCAATGCAGTTGCAACGGGTTCGGTTGCGTTGGGCGTTAATGCGGTCGCGTCCAATGGTGGCGCGGCACTCGGCGACAACGCGATTTCGACCGGTGCCGACAGCGCGGCTGTCGGTCCCAAGGCAACTGCGCTCGCACCAAACGCGGTTGCGATCGGTTCGGGATCGGTTGCCGACGTCGCGAATACGGTTTCCGTCGGCGCGCCAGGCAACGAGCGGCGCATTACCAATGTCGCCGCCGGCATCGATCGCACCGACGCGGCAAACGTCGGGCAACTCGATGACCTGCGGACAGCAACAGCAGAGCAATTCAATCAGGTGAACAAGCGTGTGACGAAAAGCAATGGCGGCGTGGCAATGGCGATGGCGCTGACCGGCAGCAGTTTGCCTGACAACAAGAACTTGGGTGTCGCCCTCAACTTCGGAGCGTTTGGCGGCCAGAGCGCTATCGGTATCTCGCAATACATGCGGCTGAACCAGAACGTCGTGCTCTCGGGCGGCATCGGCGTGCAGTCCAATCAAGTTGGCGGCCGGGCCGGACTTCAGGTCGCATGGTGAGTGGGATGCTTTCTGATTATTTCGGTGTCCAGCAGCAGCAACGATTATCGGGTCGGGCCATGATCAAATTGATTTTGCTTTTGGCCACACCCGCCGCGTTGATTTCGCCGAACCTTGCGATCGCCCAGCAATTGAACTGGGACACAACGCCACGAATGATTCTCGAACGGCAGTATGCCGGACCGCTTCGGGATACATTGGTCCAGCGATGGCGCGATCCGGCCGACGGCTCGATCTGTTATATCTATCTGCCGATCAGCGCTGCGCACTCGACCAAGACAGACGCAGGCTTCGTTCAGTATGGAGCAAACACGATCGGCTCCATCAGTTGTCTGTCGCCTCCGCGAAACGCTGGAGAATCGCAGCGAAAATAGACTGACGACACTGCGTCGATATAGCCACTTTCGGTGATCATCATGCGGATGCCGAAATTGCTGGACCCGGCCGAATGACAAAGGCCGCTCGCAAGCTATGCGAGAATCGCTCTACATTGCCCCGCCATGTCCCGCTCTCCCGCCCCCATTTACCTCTCCAACACAACGGCCCGCCGCATCTGGCTGCGGGCGCAGCGGCTGGATGAGCGCGCGCCGTTTGGCGATGGCGCGGACGCCGTGGCGCGAGCGGTCGCGCATCTCGGTTATGTGCAGATCGACACCATCAACGTGATCGAGCGGTGCCACCACCACATCCTGTTCACGCGTATTCCCACCTACAAACGTCTGGATTTGCGCCGCGCGCAAACCCACGACAAGAGCGTGTTCGAATACTGGACGCATGCGCTGGCCTATGTGCCCTCCGCCGATTTCCGTTACTTCATGGCCGACATGAAGCTGCACCGGAGCCGGAGCAAACCGTGGTTCGCAGCTGTGACGCCGGCAGACAAGCGCAAGGTGATGCGGCTCGCGAAACAGGGACCGTTGACAATCCGCGACATCGGCGACGACGAATTGCGCGAGAAGGATCATGAATGGGCCAGCCGCAAACCCTCAAAGCGCGCGCTGCAACTCGCCTTCTTCGAGGGGCGGCTCGCGGTCTGCGAACGCAACGGCATGCTCAAGACCTACGACCTGATCGACCGGCATTTCGGCTGGGACACGCAGCCTGTCACCCGGCCCAAGGCAGCGACGGCGAGCGAGGTCTCGGGCTATCTGCTCGACCGCGCATTGCGTTCGCAGGGCGCGGTCAGCCTCGATTCGATTTGCCATCTCGACGCACCGAGCAAGGCAAGCGTCAAACGCATCATCGATGCGCGGGTCCGTCGAGGCGAACTGGTGCCGGTTACACTCGACGGCGCGAAGCACATGCACTGGGCGACGCCAGAAGCGCTGGAAACGTCACACGAGATCGCAGGCGACCTCGTGCATATTCTGTCGCCGTTCGATCCGCTGGTGATCCAGCGCAAGCGCTGTGAATTGTTTTTCGGCTACGGGCACAAATTCGAGGCCTACGTTCCGAAAGAAAAGCGTGTGCTTGGCTATTTTGCACTACCCGTTCTGGTGGGCGACCGCATCGTCGCAGCACTCGATCTGAAGACCGACCGGCAGAACAGGAAACTGCTGATGCAGCAATGGACCTGGCTTGGCGACGCGCAGAAACGGGGCAATGCTGGTGCGCGCAAGCCATTGAAGGCGCGCATCGAGGATGAACTCGACCGGTTTGAACGATTTCAGCTCGGCGATTGACCGGCACCTGTCACTGGTGATGCGTGCTGTTCTGGATTCGCTCGTCCGACACGCGATTGAGATCCGACGCGAGGCCGAGGCGCGCAAGCATCCAGATCAGCCATTTGGTCGGGTCCCAATGATACCAGCGCACGCCGTTGCGATAGTCGCGCGGGAAGCGGTGGTGAAAATTATGATAGCCCTCGCCGTTGGTGAGGAGCACGCCCAGCCAGTGATCGCGCGCCGACGAGTGATGATCGTGCGGGCGGTCCCCAAAAGTATGCGCAATCGAATTGATGCAGAACGCGGAATTCAGCACCAGAAAAATCCGCGCAGCGACCGGAAACAGGATCGCGTAGGCCCATCCGCCGATCCATGCGCCGATCAGCAGCGGCACCAGAAATCCGGAGACGTGCGACCAGAGCTTGTAGTGCCGATCCTGATGCACGACCAGCGGATCGCGCGCAAGATCGCGGATGTTGGAATAGTCATAGCGCGGGATCTCGACCATCACCCAGCCGACATGCGCATAAAAGAAGCCGCGCTTGATGTTGTAAGGATCGCGGTCGGTGTCGGTATGGCGGTGATGTAGCCGATGCAGCGCCGACCATGCCATCGCCGATTTCTCGAACGCAGCACCGCCGAAGAACAACACGAAAAAGCGAACCGGCCACGCGGCCTTGAAGGCGGCGTGCGAAAACAACCGATGATACCCAAGGGTGATGGAGAACGAGCTGGCCAGCGCATAGAAAAGGAAGAACGCAAATTCCGCTTTGGTCAGTCCGTAACGCCACAGATAGATCGGGCATAGAACCAGAGTCGCAACCGTAATCACGACGATGAACCCGATGCTCCACCAGCGATAAACGAATTTACTCGGAGTTTCAGCAGCCGTCGCAGGATCTGGAAGCTGCGCGCGGCTTGCGCTGTCAGTCGCTTGAAGCATCGGTTCCCCTGGGGCGACTTGAGCGGCCCGCAACAACTCACTGATATCAATAATCGTCTAAATTAGGGCTCGCATATTAAGGCTCGGCCATCCCGCGGCGTCGGCCAAGCTATACACGAATTTCAGCCAGCAGACGAACGTCTGGCGCAACTCACCCGCGCAAAAGGACGATTTGCCGCGCGACGCCACTCACGTCTTCATCCGCATCCGGCCCATGAAGTCACGCTTGCCGACCGGCGCGCCTTTCAACCGTATAATGTCGTAAGCAGTGGTTGCGTGGAAATAGAAGTTCGGCAGCGAGAACGTCATCAAGAACCCTTCCGCCGTAAACGGCATGGCGCGATCGCCGAGCTTGAAGATGACGTCGCGGCCTTCGAGCGCGTTGACATCCTCAGGCTTCAGCGCCGCGAGTTCATCATGCGCGCTTTTCACCAGCGCCTGCAGTCCCGCATAGTTCAGCGCGGGATCGGAAGCCGGTGGTTTGAACTCGCCGCTCTTTGCAGCCGCCATCGCACCGCGCGAGTGATGCGCCACGGCGACGATCTGGTTGTGCAACGGCCACATGTCATCCGCGATCCGCGTCTCGACGACGCTTTCCGGATCGATGCCATTCTCCTGAAAGTATTTCAGGCCCTTGTCGAGGAATTGGCTGACGCCGCCGAGCATCTGGACGTAGTTCGCGACGCTCGCGTCGTAGAGAGAAAAAGCCATATCCGTGAGTCCTTATATGAGACAGTAAGCAGCGGGAGCGGCGGCGGTGCTAACAGAATAGCGCTCCGATCAAAGTCCGCTCAAAATATCCGCTTGCCCTAGAGCGTTTCCTGCTTGTGGCCGCACTCCTTGCAGCTGAAGGCAGCGCGGGTCACTCCCTTTGCGGCCTTGACGCGATTGGGCGCGCCGCACTTGCCGCAGACCGCTTCGATCCGGGTCTCGCCTTGCTTGACGACAACAGCGTTCTTTTCCATTGCCTCGCGGACAAGACGCTCGGCTTGCTCGCGCATTGCTTTCTTGTCCATGCCTTCCCTCATTGACCGCCGCGATT
>JAKFUP010000138.1 GCA_021732625.1 Hyphomicrobiales bacterium | reverse complement strand
GGTTTTAGCGAAGAGCCTCAACCCGATCCCATTCCGAACTCGGCCGTTAAACTCTTCAGCGCCAATGGTACTATGGCTTAAGCCCTGGGAGAGTAGGTCGCTGCCAGGCCTGCAAAGGACAGAACATTCCTCTTTACGATATTCATTTCATTTTGCTTTTCAGCAGGTGAGATGGCTGATCAAAAACGCCGCTTCCTTCGGGAGGCGGCGTTTTTGTTTGTGCGGACGATTCTCGCTCCCTTGTTTCTCCCGGTTCGCATCCCGCGACAGGTCTTGCTTCCGTCATCGCATCGTCAGACCTCCGCGTTTTTCCAGCCACGATTGGCCGAGAGAATTGCGTTTTCGCATTGAACCGCGGGTTGCCTGGCGCTGACCAACTCGGGCGGCCGATATCGAGCATCGAGGGAAAACCATGCATACCGTCATTCGAAACATCGCGACTGTATTGAGTATCGGATGTCTCGCCGCGCTTGCGGTCGCGACGCAATCGGCCAGCGCTCAAGCGCAGGCCGCACAACCCGCGCCGGCGCAGCAGGCAGCTCCATCCGCGGAAGCGCCACCACAGCTCAAGCAAATCGCGCTGACGGAAAAGCAGATCGAAGGTTTGCTGATCGCGCAGAAGGGTCTCGATGCCATCACCGACAAGCTGCCGGAAGGTGCGGCCGACAAGCCGGATCCGAAGCTGACCGCCCAGTTCGAGGAGGTGGTCAAGAAACACGGCTTTGCCAGTTACGCCGAATACGGCCAGGTGGTCGACAACATCAGTCTGGCAATGTCCGGCATCGATCCGAAGACCAAGGCTTTTACCGATCCGCCGATCCTGATGAAAAAGCAGATCGCGGCGCTCGAAGCCGAAAAGAAAATGCCGGCCAAGGACAAGCAGGCCGCGCTAACTGAGCTGAAAGAGGCCGCGAAATACGCCGTGTCGGTGCAGTTTCCGGAGAATGTGAAGCTGGTCACGAAGTATTACGACAAGCTGGCCGCCGCGCTTGAGGAAGATCAGTGATGTTCACGATGTTATTCCGGGGCTCGCGCTCGCGAGCGCGGCCCGGATGACACGCTCTCAAGCTGCCCCGTCGCGGATGATCAAGCCTTCATGCGGCCGCAGCTCGATTGGCTTGCGGATGATGTCGTTGCCGCGCTCGGCGAGCGTGGAGATAACGACCTCTCCGCGCTGAGGCGCGGTATCAAGCGTCACGGTCTTGCCGGTCAAATTCAACGCAATCAACAATCGCTCCGCGCCATGCCTGCGCACGAACCACAGCGCTCCATCGACACAGCCTATACCCTCGTAGTCGCCGATTTGAAGCGCCGGTGACTCTTTACGAAATGCGATCAGCCGCCGGTAAAACGCCAGAAGAGATGTCGTGTCCCCAGCCCAGGCTTCGACGTTCTCCGTGCGCCAGTCCTCACCCAACGGCAGCCAGGGTTCGGCCGATGAAAATCCTGCATTGATCCGGGACGACCATTGCATCGGCGTTCGCGCGCCATCGCGGCCGACGCCCTTACCCGGCACGTTGATCTCGTAAGGATCGCGAATGCGATCCGCCGGGATGTCGGCGTGCATCAATCCGAGTTCGTCGCCATAATAAAGTGTCGGCGTGCCGCGTAACGTCAGAAGCAGCATCGCGGCGTTGCGCAGTTGTTCCCTGCCGATGCGGCTTGCCAAGCGGCGGCGATCGTGATTGCCGAGAACCCAATTTGGCCAGGCACCAGCCGGCAGCAGCGACTCGTATCGTTTAACGAGGGCTTCGATCTCCGCGGCCGTCCACGGCGTACTCAGCAGCGAAAAATTGAATGGGAGATGGGCCCCATCAAGATCGGCGCCGTAATAGGCGACCAGACGCTCCAGCGGGAGGTAGATCTCTCCGATCAGCAAACGGTCGTCGAACGCGTCGACGACTTCACGCATGCCACGAACGACATCGTGTACTTCGTCGACGTCGGCTGAATAGCGCGTCAGTAAGGATTCATGAGGTGCGCGGCTGTCGTCGTAAGCGGGATTAGGCGGGTTGTCGCGAAACTGCGCGTCCTTCATCAAGTGCCACATCACATCGATGCGGAAGCCATCGACACCCTTGCGCAACCAGAAGCGCATCACATCGTGCATGGCCGCACGCACGTCCGGGTTTCGCCAGTTCAAATCGGGCTGCTCAGCAAGAAATGCATGATAGTAGTACTGGCCCGTCTCGGAATCGAAGGTCCAGGCGCTGCCGCCGAATTCCGATAGCCAGTTGTTGGGGGGACCGCGATCAGCTGCCGGGTCGCGCCAGATGTACCAGTCTCTTCGGCGCGACGAGCGCGATGAGCGGCTCTCGCCGAACCAGGGATGCTGATCTGAGGTGTGGTTTGGCACCAGATCAAGGATCAGCCGCATGCCGTTCTCATGCAGGGCGGACAGCAGTGCATCGAAGTCCGCCATCGATCCAAATAGTGGATCGACCTCGCAATAATCTGAAATGTCGTAGCCGAAATCCTTCATCGGCGACGGAAAGAACGGTGAGATCCAGACCGTTCCGATTCCCATCTCCTTGAGATAGGGAATTCGCGTCACGATGCCACGCAAATCGCCGACACCATCGCCGTTCGAGTCCTGAAACGATCGCGGATAGATCTGGTAGATCGTCGTCGTTTGCCACCAGGGTCTGTTCGCGCGTTTCAACACCCGCTCCACGTTACCTGACTTGGTTGCGAATGAATGCTCGAGGCAACAGTTAAGCAAGTCTGGTTGCTGTTATGTGACGGTCGACACAGCTCATCCGGATTAGGCCGGATAGCGATCCGAACCGGGTGGTTTGAGAGGCTGATAGCTGACCGTCCAGCGCAGCGGTCCGGGGTCGCGCCCTGCGGGCGCATCGAGCTTCACGCCGATCCGGCGATCGCAGGCCGCGGCGAGCCCCTCGATCAGACCTGATAGTGCAGCGAGACAACTCGGGTCATAATCGTCGAGGCCCGCCATGGCGCCCCATGATGTCTGGGAAACGATATGCTCGTCTGCACCAGTTGCGGCGACTGATGCTTCATCCCCCTGTGCTTCCAGCATGGCCACGAGAAACTCTGCAAAGCCTTTCGGTCCATCAGCCGCGCCACCGAAGTGCGGTGCTGTCCTGGCGCAAAGCTGCATGCCGATCAGCTTGCCGTTGAGATGCAGAAATTTCGCTGCTTCCTCCGCGCCGAACAGCCCGATCGCGATGGGCAATCCCGTTCGCACATACTCGATGGCGTAGTTGCGATAGGCCTTGTCCAGCCGTGTCTTTGGCCAATGGTCTGTGCCAAGCTTCGGTGCTTTTGCAAGATTGAACAGCGGCGCTTCAAGTCCGGGTTCGAAACGCAGGCGTTCCTCGGGCTTCAACTCGCGATCATACTCGTAATAAAAGCCCTCAAGCCCGTTCTCGCCGTCGACGGTTTGCTTCGTACAGACAAACCCCATCCGCGGATTGCCGAGCGACACACCGTTGTGCGCGTGCCATCCGCGCAGCATCGCCGCGGATACCTCGCTCGGAATTGCGCAGATCGCGGTGTCTTTCCAGATCCAGCGCGGCGGCGGATAGCGCACCCACGCCTTTCGATCGGACTCGTACATGTACTCGACTGAAACGCCGCCGATAAAGTTGCTGAGATAATGATACTGAGCAGCGGCGACCGGGTGGGGAAGCCTGTCGATGCCGAGTTTTTTAAGACCCGGAATGAACCGCTCGTGATGCTGACGGCGAAACACCCGGAACACGAACTCGGCTGCATCCGCTGATCCACGCCGCGTCACCAGCGTCATGATCAGGCCGGTGAAGTACGCATGATAGAGATCGGCGACGGCGTGCCGTGGGCTGGCTTCGCTCGCCGATGAGGTTGCGTTCGTCGCGATCGTGATCAATGACGTTCGATCCTTGCTGGATTCTTTTCGCACTGTCCGACAGGTTGAATCACGCCGGCGGAGGTACCGATATTTTCACTGACTCGCGCTGCATCATCTTCTCGTTGAAGGCAGCCAGTTTGGGAAACGCCTTGCGCCAACCGCAATCGGCAAACCGGAAATCGGCATAGCCGAGCACGCATACGATGCCGATTTGTGCGGCATCGAGAGGTCCGGACAGAACGTCAGGCTTGTTCTCAAACCGGGTCATGCCTTGCCATGCGCGATTCCAGTGGTCGTCGCTCCACCCCTGCCATTGCAGCGGCTGCGGCCGCACCGCTTTTTCGTAGCGGCACAACAGCATCGAATCGAGCATGCCCTGGGTGATGGAGTGATCGCTCTTGACGCGCCATCGCGTCGGACCGGAGGCCGGAATGATCTTTCCGCCACCGGCGAGTTCGTCGAGATATTCGACGATGACATAGGAATCGACGATGACGTTACCGTTGTCGAGGATCAGCGCTGGTAGCTTCTTCACCGGATTGACGTCGCGGATGTAGTCGTCATTCGGTTCGCCCGGAACGACTTTCGCAGAAATGAACTCGATCTTGTCGATCAGACCGAGTTCGATTGCGGCGATGCGAACCTTGCGCGCGAACGGCGAGGATGGCGAAAACGAGAGCTTCATTGAGCTGAATCCAGTGCTGGAAATGGTTGTGGCAAACCTGTGGCGTTAAGCAGCGACGATTTTCTGGCGCTGCTCGCCGAGACCCTCGATTCCGAGTGCGACTTCATCGCCGACTTCGAGGAAACGCGGCGGCTTCATGCCGAGTCCGACGCCCGGCGGCGTGCCCGTGGTGACGATGTCGCCGGGCAGCAACGTCATGAACTGCGAGACGTAGGAAATCGCTTTGGCGACCGAGAAGATCATCGTCTTGGTCGAGCCGTTCTGGCAGCGCTTGCCATTGACGTCGAGCCACATCGAGAGGCTTTGCGGATTGGCGACTTCGTCTTTCGTCACGAGCCACGGGCCGACCGGGCCGAAGGTGTCGTGCGACTTGCCTTTGGTCCATTGACCGAGGCGCTCGATCTGGAAGTTGCGTTCGGAGACGTCGTTGCAGACGCAGAAGCCGGCAACGTGATCCATCGCCTGCGCTTCGGTGACATACTTCGCGCGGGTACCGATGATGATTGCCAGCTAGAC
>JAKFUP010000145.1 GCA_021732625.1 Hyphomicrobiales bacterium | reverse complement strand
GCCTGCGATTCTGCCGACTGGGCGAAATCTGCACGGCTTCGATCCGTTTCGGATTCCGAGTTCCTATGCGGTGCAAGACGGTGCGCGTCAGGCGCAGCGATTGATCGACAAGCATGTGGCAGAAGGCAACGGTCTCCCCGAGACAATCGCGGTTGTCCTGTGGGGTACCGATAATCTGAAGAACGAAGGAGCACCAATCGGGCAGGCGCTTGCGCTGCTCGGTGCAAAGCCCCGTTTCGATTCCTACGGTCGTCTGATCGGCGCGGAGCTGATTCCTCTCGATGAGCTCGCGCGGCCTCGCATCGATGTCATCGTGACAATGTCCGGTATCTTCCGCGATCTTCTCCCGCTGCAGATCAAGTTGCTCGCCGAGGCGTGCTTCCTCGCGGCGTCTGCTGATGAGCCCGCCGATCGAAACTATGTCCGCAAGCACACCCTGGCGTATCAGTCGCAGCACGGATGCGATCTGGAGACGGCATCGCTTCGGGTATTCGGTAATGCCGACGGCGCTTACGGATCCAACGTCAATCATCTCGTCGAGAACGGCCGATGGGACGACGAGGACGAACTCGCTGAGACTTACACGCGCCGCAAGAGCTTTGCTTACGGACGCAAAGGACAGCCGGTCCAGCAAACCGCACTTCTGAAGAGTGCGCTGGCAGATGTCGATCTTGCCTATCAGAATCTCGACTCGGTCGAGCTCGGCGTGACGACCGTGGATCACTATTTCGACACGCTGGGCGGAATCAGCCGTGCGGTCCGGCGTGCCAAGGGTGGAACTGCGCCAGCCGTCTATATTGGCGACCAGACCAGAGGCGAAGGCTTGGTGCGCACCTTGTCGGAGCAGGTTGCTCTCGAGACCCGCACGCGGATGCTCAATCCCAAATGGTACGAGGGCATGCTGAAGCACGGCTACGAGGGCGTGCGCCAGATCGAAGAGCATGTCACCAACACGATGGGATGGTCGGCGACGACCGGAGAAGTTGCTCCGTGGGTCTACCGCCAGCTGACTGAAACGTTCGTGCTCGATCCTGAGATGCGCAACCGACTTGCATCGCTCAACCCGACAGCCTCGGCCAAGGTCGCAAACCGTCTGATCGAAGCGCATGAGCGCAAATACTGGTCGCCGGATCCTGAAATGCTCGATGTCCTGCGAAAAGCAGGTGAAGAACTCGAAGATCGCCTCGAAGGCGTAGGAGTTGCCGCATGAATATCGCAACCAAGCCATCCTCACTAAAGAGCCCGTCTTGCTGTGGTGACGGCGAGGGTAGCGTGCAGGTCCAGCTTGACCCCACGGTCAAGATCGGGACCGCCAAGGTGTTTTCGGTCTACGGCAAGGGCGGAATCGGCAAGAGCACGACGTCGTCCAACCTTTCGGTCGCGTTCTCGAAGCTCGGCAAACGGGTGCTACAGATCGGTTGCGATCCGAAGCACGATTCCACTTTCACGCTGACCAAGCGGCTGGTGCCGACGGTGATCGACGTTCTGGAGTCGGTCAATTTCCATGCTGAAGAACTTCGGCCCGAAGACTTCGTGTTCGAAGGCTATAACGGCGTGATGTGTCTGGAAGCGGGCGGTCCTCCCGCCGGCACCGGCTGCGGCGGTTATGTCGTCGGTCAAACCGTGAAGCTGCTCAAGGAACATCACCTTCTTGAAGACACAGATGTTGTCATCTTCGATGTGCTGGGCGACGTGGTGTGCGGCGGGTTCGCAGCTCCGTTGCAGCATTCGGATAGGGCGTTGATTGTCGCCGCCAACGATTTCGACTCCATCTTCGCCATGAACCGCATCGTTGCGGCGATCGAAGCAAAATCGCGCAACTACGGCGTGCGGCTGGGTGGCGTGATCGCCAATCGAAGCGTCGCGACCGACCAGATCGATCGCTATGCCGAGAGGGCCAATCTGAAGCGCATCGCGCATTTCCCCGATCTCGACATCATCCGCAAGAGCCGGCTGAAAAAGTCGACGCTGTTCGAGATGGACGAAACACCAGAGCTGAAGGCTGTCACCGATGAGTACATGCGGCTCGCGACCGAGCTTTGGGAAGGCAAGGAGCCGCCGCTGAAAGGCACGTCGCTGAAGGATCGTGAAATCTTCGATCTGTTGGGGTTCGACTGATGTCTGTTGCCACCTATCTGGAACGGCGTGGAGAACTGAAGACGTATTTCGATCGTACGGCGGCCGATGCGTGGGCTCGTCTGACGTCCGATGCGCCTGTAGGACGCATTCGCGCCACCGTTCGTGCCGGTCGCGACAATATGCGCAACACCTTGCTGTCATGGCTCCCGGCGAATATGGCCGGCGCGCGTCTGCTCGATGCAGGTTGTGGCACTGGCGCGTTGTCCATCGAGGCGGCGCGTCGTGGCGCAACCGTTGTTGCGGTGGACCTCTCGCCAACTCTGGTGTCGGTTGCGCGCGAACGGCTGCCCGCGGATATCGATCCGGCCTCCATCACGTTCAAGTCGGGCGACATGCTCGATCCGGGTCTTGGGAAGTTCGACTTTGTCGTTGCGATGGACTCGCTCATTCACTATCGGCCGCAAGATACATGCGGTGTCCTGTCGGGCCTCGCCGCACGCACGTCGTGTTCATTGCTCATGACCTTCGCGCCGAAGACGCCGGCTCTCGCCGTCATGCATGCCGTCGGCCGTCTTTTCCCGCGCGCCGACCGCGCGCCGGCGATCGAGCCGGTGAGCGAGCGCAAGTTTGCGAGTTTGATCGCGTCGGAGAACGGTCTCAGCGACTGGACGATTGGCCGAAGCCATCGGATCACGAGTGGATTCTACAAGTCGCAAGCGCTGGAGCTGGTGCCGCGATGACGCAAATCTCGACAGTATTGGCGAAAGGCTGGATGCGGCTCGGGTCGCAATTCCTTCCGTTCGCGGACGCTGCGACGAAGGAGCTTCCGCTCGGCCGCCTGATGCGGCTGTCGCTGTTTCAAATGTCTGTCGGAATTTCGATTGTGCTTCTCAATGGCACGCTTAACCGGGTGATGATCGTCGAGCTTGGCGTCTCGACGCTTCTCGTCTCATTGATGGTGTCGCTGCCACTGGTGTTCGCGCCGTTTCGAGTTTTGGTAGGCTTTAAGTCGGACAATCATCGCTCGGTGCTCGGGTGGCGACGTGTGCCTTATATCTGGATGGGGACGCTGCTTCAGTTCGGCGGCTTCGCCATCATGCCATTCGCGCTGCTGGTTCTATCCGGGACCGGTGAGGGTCCGGTGTGGACCGGGCAGGTGGGAGCGGCGCTGGCCTTCCTGCTTGTCGGTGCAGGTCTTCATACGACGCAAACCGCCGGCCTTGCGCTTGCGACCGATCTCGCGCCGCCGGACTCGCGGCCGCGGGTTGTCGCTTTTCTTTACGTAATGCTGTTGCTGGGAATGGTCGGCAGCGCGTTTATTTTCAGTCAGTTGCTGTCTGAGTTCAACGAGATCCGCCTGATCCAGATCATTCAAGGCGTGGCGGTTGTGCAGTTGCTTCTCAACATTGCCGCGCTCTGGAAGCAGGAAGCACGCGATCCATCACGCACGTCGCCGGATCGTGAAAGGCCAGTGTTCCATGAGTCATGGGCGAAGTTCCGGAAGTCCGGCGGGTCGATCCGCGTGCTGATCGCTCTCGCGCTCGGCACTGCTGCATTCTCGATGCAGGATATCTTGCTCGAGCCCTATGGTGCCGAGATTCTGAAGCTCTCGGTTGGTCAGACCACTGCGCTGACTGCGTTCTTTGCAATGGGAACGCTTGTCGGATTCGGCATCGCTGCCAGAACACTTGGAAAGGGCGCCGATCCGTATCGTGTGGCCGGTTTTGGCGCGGTCGCCGGCGTGTTCGCTTTCTCTGCGGTGATCTTCGCGGCTCCACTCAACTCGGTTCTGCTTTTCCGGATCGGCGCAACGCTGATCGGGTTTGGCGGCGGCTTGTTTGCTGCCGGTACGCTCACTGCCGCAATGGCTCTCGCGAAAGACGGCGAAAGCGGACTCGCCCTCGGAACATGGGGGGCGGTTCAGGCGACCGCAGCCGGTGTTGGTATTGCACTTGGCGGCGGTATCCGCGACGCGGTGTCGTCGTTCGCTGCAAATGGAATGCTCGGTCCGGCCCTGACCGGCCCTTCGACCGGATACAGCTTTGTCTATCACATCGAGATTGCGCTGCTCTTCGCTACGCTGGTTGCGATCGGTCCTCTGGTTCGGACTTCTCGTAACCGGTCCCTTCAACCGTCATCACGATTCGGCCTTGCCGAATTTCCAGGTTAGTCAACAGAGGAGGTCGTCTCATGCAAGCCGGCGCCTATATGGACGTAGCACAAGTCACCCTTTACGTTTTCTGGATCTTTTTTGCGGGGCTGATCTACTACTTGCGCCGCGAAGACAAGCGGGAAGGCTATCCGCTTGAGTCCGACACGGGCGGTGGCGGTGTTGCCCACGGCATCCCGCGGATGCCCGACTCCAAGACCTACAAACTCCGGGGCGGTCATACCGCCACGCTTCCCAATCACCGGGCGGATCGGCCGAATGCGCCGGTTGCTCCGATCGCGCCGTGGCCCGGTGCACCACACGAACCAACCGGCAATCCGATGCTCGATGGCGTCGGACCTGGATCTTATGCAGATCGTGAAGATGTCCCGGAACTGTCCATGGACAACACTCCGTGCATCGTTCCGTTGCGCGTCGCGAAGGACATTTTCCTCGAACCGCGCGATCCGGATCCCCGCGGTATGAATGTCATCGGTGCCGACCGTGAAATCGCGGGCAAGGTCGTCGATGTCTGGGTCGATCGTGCCGAAGCTCTGGTTCGCTATCTCGAGGTTGAAGTGGCAGGAAGCGGTAAGCACGTCTTGCTTCCGTTGCCGTTCGCACTTGTTGACCGGCCACGAGGCCGGGTGAGCGTGAACGCCATTCTGGGCGGTCAGTTCGCCGACGTTCCGGCAACCAAGAGCCCCGATCAGGTCACCAAGCTCGAGGAAGACAAGATCGTCGGCTACTACGGCGCCGGCACTCTCTATGCAACGCCGCAACGACAGGAGCCGATGCTGTGAAACACGATCCAGATCAGTTTCATGATCTTCCTTCGCCGTTACCGGCCGGAGAACGGCTGATCTGGCAGGGACGGCCGACATTCAAGGGGCTCGCGCT
>JAKFUP010000012.1 GCA_021732625.1 Hyphomicrobiales bacterium | reverse complement strand
GCGGGGAGAGGGAGCAGCGGGCGCTCGCGTAGAAAGCGGCCTGCAAATATCTGGGGGAAATCAATGGTTTGAACCTGCCGAAGGCGGGTTCATGACGTCTGTTTAACTTGCGTATGAAGCCGTCATCCTTTATCCGGTTGCCGAAAGCCTTGCTGGGATGAGTCCCGCCGCCGGGCGGTCATAACTGACACCCAGCTGGCAACAGCGGCTCAAGGCAACGCTTCTCAAGGACTCCCTGAATCATGGCGAACGTGGTGGTCGTCGGCGCCCAATGGGGCGACGAGGGAAAAGGCAAGATTGTCGATTGGCTATCGGAACAGGCCGACATCGTCGTCCGGTTCCAGGGCGGTCATAATGCCGGACATACCCTTGTCATCGATGGCAAAACCTACAAGCTCGCGCTGCTGCCGTCAGGCGTGCTGCGTCCGCACAAGCTCGCGGTGATCGGCAACGGCGTCGTATTCGATCCGCAGGCGTTCCTCGATGAGGTGGCGCGGCTGAAGGCGCAGGGCGTGGAGATCACGCCGGAGAATTTGCGGATCGCCGAAAACGTCACGCTGATCCTGCCGCTACATCGCGAACTCGACAGCTTGCGCGAGTCGGGCAATGCGGCGACCGCGATCGGCACCACGCGGCGCGGCATCGGGCCTGCGTACGAGGACAAGGTCGGTCGCCGGGCGATCCGCCTGATGGATCTCGCCGATCTCGACACGTTGCCGCACAAGATCGATCGTATGCTGGCGCATCACAACGCGCTGCGCCGCGGCTTCAACCTGCCGGAGTTCGACGGCAGCGTGATGCTCAAGGAATTGACCGCGCTGGCGCCGCAGGTTTTGCCTTACGCGGAAACCGTATGGCGGCTGCTCGATCAGAAGCGCCGCGAAGGCAAGCGCATCCTGTTCGAAGGCGCGCAGGGCGCGCTGCTCGATGTCGATCACGGCACCTATCCATACGTGACGTCGTCGAACACCGTGGCTGCTCAGGCTGCGACCGGCACCGGGCTCGGCCCGTCGGCGGTCGGTTACGTGCTCGGCATCTGCAAGGCGTACACCACGCGCGTCGGCCTCGGTCCGTTCCCGACAGAACAGGACAACGAGATCGGCCGGCTGATCGGCGAGCGTGGCCGCGAGTTCGGCACCAACACCGGCCGTCCGCGCCGCTGCGGCTGGTTCGACGCGGCACTGGTGCGCCAGACCGCGCGGACCTGCGGCATTCATGGGCTCGCGCTGACCAAGCTCGATATTCTCGATGGCTTCGACACCATCAAGGTCTGTACCGGCTATATGCTCGACGGCAAGGAAATCGATTACCTGCCGGCAGGTGAAGGCGCGCAGGCGCGTGTGACGCCGATTTATGAAGAGATCGAAGGCTGGAAGGAGCCGACCGCGAATGCGCGCTCCTGGGCTCAGCTCCCGGCGCAGGCCATCAAGTATGTCCGCCGCGTCGAGGAACTTGTCGGCTGCCCGATCGCGCTCCTGTCCACCAGCCCCGAGCGCGAGGACACCATCCTCGTCCAGAATCCGTTCGAGGCTTAACCAAGGCTGCGGTATGGCGCGAATGATGGATTTGGCTGTCGGCAAGGCTTATTCGAACCTTTGAAATCACGTTCCGATCCGGCATGATCCGGTCCGAAGCGCGATATTTCGAACCTTGGGAACCGGTTTTCGGACCTGACCGTATTGAATGAAGACTGCTGAAGGTAATTGAGTTCGGATGGCTGACTACTACCCTCTGATTGCCCGCGCCATCGCCGGCCTCGATCCGAGTGCTCCGGGTGAGGCGAGGCGCGCGCTCTATGAGCGCGCGCGCACCGCACTGATCGCGCAGCTGCGCGGCGTACAACCTCCGCTCAGCGAATCCGAAATCACCCGCGAGCGGCTTGCGCTCGAGGAAGCCGTTCGCAAGGTCGAGTCCGAGGCGGCCCAGCGTGCGCGGGCGCCGAAGTCGTCCGCGCCGCCGCCACCCGAACCACCGCCGGGTCCGCCGATGCCGCCGATGCCGGAAACCTTGCAGGCGCGTCCGCGCGGGGGAGATGCGTTCCGCGTAACTCCGCGTGGCCCGCGACCTGAGCCGCCGGCACGGCCCCAACGCGATCGCGCGGCGGCGCGTCCGCCGCTCGGGCAAGACGATCGTCAAGCACCGGATCGTCAGGGCGCAGACCGTCAGCGCCCGCTGCGGCCCGAGCCGCCGCGTCCGCCGCAGCGTCCGCAACCGCCGGGCGATCCGCGCGCACGTGGCGGCAATCGTCCCGGCCTTGAAGGCTTCCGTGATGTCGTGGCGGATGCTGACGATCTCGGGGGCGCCGCGGCGCAGGCCAATCGCGCTGCGCGCAAGGCCTTCTCGAAGGTGCCGTCGCCATCGGTCGAGTTTGATCGCATCGAGCCGGACCTTGAGAATCGCAGCGGTCCGCAGCCCTATAGCTACGACGACTCGATGGAGGAGGCGGCGCGCTACCAGGGCCAGCCCGCGCCGCAGTCGCAACGTCCGCCGCCGCCGCCGGCCAAGACCAAAGCCAAGCGTGCAGCGCCGCGCTTTCCGGTCAAGGGCGCGATCGCCGTCGGACTCGCGTTGATGATCGCAGGCCTTGCGATCTGGCAGGGACCGAAGGTGATTCGTTTCGTGCGCAATCTTCTCAAGCCGTCGCCGACAGCCGTCGTACAGGCGCCGGCCGATCCGAATGCACCAGCCGGTCCGCGGCCTAAAATTTCCGATCGTGTCGGCCAGCCTGGCTCCGGCCAGATTGCGCCGGTCGCGCAGAAGGTCGTGCTATACGATGAAGATCCGGCCGAGCCGCAGGGCAAGCAGTATGTCGGCACGGTGATATGGCGCACCGAACAGGTGAAGGCGGGCAATGCCACCGACCTCGCGGTGCGCGCAGATATCGATATTCCCGACCGCAAGTTCAAGATGACGCTGACGATCCGCCGCAACTCCGATGCGTCGCTGCCCGCGAGCCATACTGCGGAATTGACCTTCGTACTGCCGGCGGATTTTCAGGGTGGCACCGTCGCCAACGTTCCGGGCGTGCTGATGAAGTCGAACGAGCAGGCGCGTGGCACACCGCTCGCCGGTCTCGCCGTGAAGGTGACCGAGGGCTTCTTCCTCGTCGGCCTGTCCAACGCGGAAACCGATCGCACCCGCAACATCCAGCTTCTCAAGGAACGCTCGTGGTTCGACGTGCCGCTGGTCTATTCCAGCCAGCGCCGCGCCATCGTCGCGATCGAAAAAGGCGCGCCGGGCGAGCGCGCCTTCAACGAGGCATTCTCGGCCTGGGGGCAATAGCGCATGATCCCGAAAAGCATGCCCTCGGGCAAGTGTACGCGACCCGGGGGTGGATACCGGTTTTCGGATCAGATCATGCGCCAGGATGATGGGGTATTATGAAGATCACGCTTGTCGGCTCGCGTCATTTTGGCTGCGAGGCATTCAAAGTCTTGCGCGCCCAGAAGGCCGATATCGCGCGCATCGTCGTCCACGATGGCGAGGACCGGCTGGCGAAAGCCGGCCACGACGCCGGCATCGAGGTTGTGGTTCAGGCCAATCCGAAGCGCGTCGAGGCCAGCGAGATCGCGCCCGGCACCGATCTGATCGTCACCGCGCACTCTCATGCGCGCGTCAGCGCGGAAGCCTGCGCCGCGGCGAAGCTCGGTGGCATCGGCTATCACCCCTCGCTGCTGCCGCGCCATCGCGGCATGGCGGCGATCGAGTGGACCATCAAGGAAGCCGATCCGATCGCCGGCGGCACCATCTATCATCTCTCCGAGCGGTTCGACGCCGGCGCGATCGTGCTGCAGGACTGGTGCTTCGTGAAGCCGGGCGAGACCGCGCGCGAATTGTGGGAGCGTGCGCTGGCGCCGCTCGGGCTGCGGCTGCTCGGCGAAGCCGTCCAGATCGCGCAGAGCACGGGCCGCTTGCCGCTGAAGCCGCAGGACGAACAGTTCGCCACCAAGGCTCCGGCGCTCACGAAGGAGCACGCGTAACTTTCCTTCGCCCCGTTCGCGGGAGAGGGAAAAACAGCGCGGAGCGCTGCGAAGGGTGAGGGCAGCATTTCCCCATCGTCATGGCCGGACTTGTTCCGGCCATCTCGCTCAGGGAGGCACTGCGTCCCTGATCGGGATCACCGCGACAAGCGCGGTGATGACGCGGAATGTTTGGCAGGCTTGGGCTTTGTCCCTCTCCCCGCTTGCGGGGAGAGGCGAAGACAGGGAGCGATCGCATGCTGATCTCGACAACGCCGCTTCGTCTGATCGTGAAATGCTTCGCGCTGCTCGCGATCCTGTGTGCGCTGCCGCTTGCGGCCCAGCATGCAGCACCGAGCGCGCCGTTTCTGGCGACAAACGATTTCCTGCTGCGCTCGGCCGGTTTTCGCGTGAAGTTCGCCAACGACGACAAGGGCCGCCGCGCGATGAAGGCGCTGCCGCCGCATCGGTTTGTGATTCACACGGCGAACGGCGCACAGACATACGTCTATGCCGATCCGGGCCGCTGCAATTGCGTCTTCAGCGGCACCATCGATAATTTCAGGAATTATCGCGATCTGCTGCGCAATCCAAAACCCGGCGCCGATGACGTCGCGCCGGATTACAAGACGCAAGCGAGCGCGCTGCTCGCCGATCCCACGCCGCTCGGCGACGTGGACGATCCCGATACGCTCGCGGAATATCTGCGCGACGGGTTGTAGGCTAGCCGCTGATCTCGTCTGCAGCGCCCAGACCGCAAACCGTCGTCCCCGCGAAAGCGGAAACCCATAGCCTCCGCGGCGGACGTTTGATGGGCGATGGCAATGACTCAGCATCGATAGGCGCAGAGTTCGATCAATGCACATTGAGGTTATGGGTCCCCGCTTTCGCGGGGACGACGCGGTTGCCTACGGAGCCGGCTTCGCGCCCGCGCGCACGGCAACGATGACGAGTTCTTCCGCATCGGTGATGCCCTCGGCGGCGTTGCGCACGATGCTCTCGGCCATCATCGCCTTGGTGGCCGGCGTGCGATGCGCTTCGTCGATCTGCTCGACGGCGACATCGAGCACCTCGCGCAATGTAGCGACGTAATCTGCATCGAACGCCTGCGGCGAAAGTTTCGTCATGTGCTTCTCCATTCCCAATTCGAACCACGCATGACCCGAAAAGCATGTCCCGGACGTGATCCGGGATGGACGGCTTTCGGATCAGGTCATGCGTTACAAAAGCGCATGACCCAAGGGCATCATGCGGCGCTCATTCGCGAGCGCAGGGAAGCGTAGACGTTCAATGGGGCGGA
>JAKFUP010000253.1 GCA_021732625.1 Hyphomicrobiales bacterium | reverse complement strand
CGATCCCGGAAGAGACGATGCCTTCGAGCGGCTTGAAGGCGAGTTTGACGGCGAGATCAGACGCCTTCAGCGTCAACGATTTCAGCACGTCATCGAATTGTTTGCCGCCGGCGACCGATCCGGCGAAGGCGCGTGTCACGACCGACGCAAAACTGCTGGCCGAGCGCGTCAGTTCTCGCGTGCTGCCCGACAACCTCTCAAAAATGCGGTTAGCATCCTCGCCGCTTTGCCCGATATCGACGTCGTCAGCCATGATGATCTCTCCGTCCGTCGGGAAACTGCGTCATCAGATCATTCAGCGCATCACGCGCGATCGGCTCGGGCGAATGCCCCCTCACCGCATGGATCGCATGCGCCAGTTCACGCGGCGTCATCGACCAAAAGGCCTGCGGCGACAGCCGCAGCACGCCGAACCCGAAGCGCATCGCCTCTGCCCAAGGGAATGGCGTAATGTCTGCCAAATCATGTCGCCTCGAACGTCGCGGTGATCAGCGCCGCCGCCACGCGCACGTAGCCCGCAGCACCTCCGTCGATGGCCATTGCAGCCACGTCGTCATCGGTTACCGGTTCACCGGCGCCGCGCAATCCAGCGGCAATAATCCGGGTCAGATCGCGCGCCGACAATCGCCCGGTGCCGAAGCGCTCTGCCAGCGCGGACAGATCGGTCGCGCCGAACGCCGCTTCAAGTTCAGCGAGCGCGCCGAGCGTCAGCACCAGACGGCGCTGTTTGCCGCCAATGTCCGCATCGATCTCGCCACGATACTTGTTGGCCATGTTTTGTCCTGAAGGACGCATTTTCTTCACGCGAACCGGTACCCACCTCGCTTGAAAACGCTATGTCAGAGCGCCGTGAATGAGAGAGCGCCGGCAGATTCCAGCGACAACTCGAACGTCACCTCGCCGTTGTGCTCGCCAGCAAACTCGAATGCCGTGATTTGAAACAGCCCCTCGATGGTGCCGAAATCCGGCACGATCACCTGGCAGTTCTTCACCACGCCCTCGAAGAACGTCTGCCGAACCAGCGCATCGGAGGCCGCATCGCGAAACAGTCCACGGCCCGAGATCGACGCGCGCTTGATGCCGGCGCCTTCCAGCAGCTCGCGCCATCGTCCAGCGGATTCCGCATGCGTTACGTCCACGGTTTCCGCATTGAATGCGATTCTGCGGCTGCGAAGTCCGGCGACGGCGGCGAAGCCGCTGCCGTCGTGCATCTTCAGCAGCAGGTCCTTGCCCTTCTGTGCGCCCATGATGTTCCTCGGTTTTAAGCTTGCGGTTCGGTCAGCGCGCGAAAGCGCACCAGTGCGTGATAGGTGCGGCCGTCGGACTCGCGGCGAATGTCGGCAATCATGAAGCGCATGTTCACCAGTCGATGCTCCACGAGGTCTAGCGGCGCATCGTCGAGCGCCTGCAGCAACGCACCGGCAATGACATGCGCCTCGCGGTGACCGCCCTTGCGCGACCATGCATGCAGCACGAGTTGATGCTCTTGCGACGCGCCGCCATCGGCTGACGCATCGCTGAGACGCGCCTCGCCGAGCGTGACGTACGGAAATTCAACACTGCGCGGCGGTTCGTCGTAAACGTGTTGTCCGCCAAGCGCGGCCGACAGCGCGTTGTCGGCGCGCAACGCATCGTAAACGGCAGCGCGAAGCGCCACGTGAGCCGCGGGCATGAGGGTATCCTCGCAAAATCAGTGTGAGAAATCAGCCGATGCGCCGCTCGGCATCTATCTCGATGAAGCGGCGGTCGCTACTCTCGCGGAAACCGGCGATGCGATAGATGCGCCCGCCCTCGCTCAACCGATGACGCAGCGACAGCTCCAGCGGCGCACGCACCACGATACGACATCGTTGCGTCGCGCCTGCGGCATCAGCCTCAACATCGGCGAAGCCTCTCACCGGCACGATCGCTGCCCACACCGTGGCAAGGCTGACATAGGTGCGGACCTCGCCGCCCTGATCGTCCGGCTCACCGAGCGGCGCCTCAATTGCGACGCGCCAGCGCAGATCGCTCGCCTCTGTCATAGCGACAACACCCGGAACGAGCCGATGATGGCATTGACCGACGGTGGCAGCACCGGGACCGCCTGCCCGATCGCGACCTGGCCGCGGTTATCATACCAGTGCGCCGTCAGCATACGGATGGCGTGGCGCAACGCATCCGGCACATCGCCCGCTGCCATGCCGTAACCGAGCTGCACGTCGAGTTCGATGCCGGCAATCGCGCGGCCCGGCGGCGGCAAAGCCCAGGCTGGTGCGGCGATGGTATCGTTGGCCTTGTCGAGAACGAACGACGCGATATCGATGCTGCTTGCAGTGCCGCCGGCGTCGAACACCCTTGCGGCGATCAGCGAACGCAACGGACCGCTTCGCAGGCGCATGCGCCCGTCGGGCGGCCAGCTATCGCGCACAAACCGCCAGGTCTGGGCGATCAAGCCGCGCCGCGTCAGCGCCTCGACATGGCCGCGCGCGGCGGCGATCAATGCCGCGATCACCGCATCGTCATCGTCGTGATCGACGCGCAGATAGGCTTTCGCTTCGGCGACACTGACAGGCTCGAGCGCAGGCGCGCTCAACAGGATGGCGGCCATGTTCCCTCTCTATTTTATTGACAAAGGCAGCGCGACGCGGCTCAACGGCGGCATGAATCGCTCTCGTGTCTTGCCGGTCGCGCTATTCGCGTTCGTGCTGCTTCAACCCACGCCCTCGCCTGCGATGGTCGGCGGCGCTGCGGCGGACAAGGATGGCATCGGAAGCAGCGTCGTCACCGTGATAGGCTCGCGCGGCAATTTCTGTTCGGGCGCGTTGATCGCGCCGGATATCGTGCTGACCGCGGCGCATTGCGTGCCGCAGGGCGCGACCTACAAAATCGTCATCCCCGGCGAGACGCCGCCGCGCCTGATCGACGTCAAGCGCGTCGCCACCCATCCGCAATTCAACACGCAAGGCATCGCAGCCCATCGCGCCAGCGCCGATGTGGCGCTGCTGCAAACCAGCGAGCCGCTCAACCGTGTGCGATCGATCGCGTCAACTGCCACGCCGCTCACGCCCATCGCTGCCGGCAATCGGTTCACGGTCGCCGGCATCGGCGTCACCGTGCACGGCGATGGCAAGAGCGGCGGCACGGTGCGCAGCGCCCAACTTGTCGCCACCAGCAAGCCGGGTACCTTGCAAATTCGTCTGGTCGATCCCGCGACGGGCAACACAGCGTCTGGCCTCGGCGCCTGCACCGGCGATTCCGGCGGGCCAGTGTTTGAGGATCAGAATGGCCGCAATGTCATCATCGGCGTCGTGAGCTGGTCAACCGCACCCAACAACGCCGCCGGCTGCGGCGGCCTCACCGGCACAACGCCACTGTCGCTCTATCGCGCCTGGGTCATCGAGACGGTGAAGGCGTGGGGTACGCGCTAGCCGCGCCGCGAACTCATCCATCCCCCCTTCATGCTGCGTTCATCCGAACAGGCAAAAACTGTACGTGCGACCGGCGTGGTGGAACCAAATGAGCCGCCGGAAGTTCCAAAGTCACGACCACACGGAAGGACACCCATGAGAAAGATTCTGATCGGCGCAGCAATTGCGCTTCCATTTATTGCCATGTCGGCTTCCGCAAGCGCGATGCCGCGCACGCCGCTCGAAGTCATCGCCGGCGACACGGCCTCGGTCGCCGACGTTGTCGAAGTCAAGGGTGGCCGTGGCGGCGGGCGCGGCTTTGGTCGCGGGCGCGGCGGATTCAAGCCGTATGGCTGGAGCCGTGGCCGCAAGGTCGGCTGGCGCGGTCGTGGTTGCCCTCCAGGCCTGGCGCGGCAGGGGCGCTGCTGATCGATTGAGAACAAAGCGCGCCGCGGATCACGCGGCGCGCTTGCATCGGATCCGCGAACTTCATCACCTTGATGGCGTCGAAGTCCTGGACGCCGCCGCCGACGCGCTTGGTCGTGTAAAGCAAAACATACGGCTTGGCGGAATAGGGATCGCGCAGCACCCGCACGCCGGTGCTGGCGCCTATATCTTCTTACGCACGAAAGTCATGGTCGAGAATTCGGGCGGCAACACATCACGCCGCAGCTCGTCAATGATTTCATCCGAGCGCACAAAAAGACCCATCCCTGGCCATTTACCCAGCCGGTCGAACAAGTCCATTCGAACGGTAATTTCCCAATCGGAAAAATTCGCCAGGATGTCTTGGAGTTCTTGAATAACCTGCGGTCGCAACATTTTGAGGGTGTGAAACTCAACCTGCTGCCTAAACAATCCCCAGTCATCATCGACCAGCCAATAGTCTCCATCGCCCACCGGATCGATTTTCCCGAACTGGTCGAGCGTTGCCTTGACGCGATCGTGGAGCTCGGGCCAGTCGCGAGCCTGACTTGCGCGAAAGTCTTCCGCCATGAAGAGAGCCTCAGCGCGCTCAATCGCATCCTTGATTGGCTAGCAACCTTTCGCGCCGATCGAAATATGACTTTTACGACTCAATACCCAAATATGGCCAGGCCACACCGAATGCCTAATCCGGCACATAACGTCCAGCGTCTATAGCCATCATGATGCCGGTCGCATCGGCAGCCTGCGGGAATTCGTTACGGTCACTGATACGCTGAAGGACCTGCCGGGATTCCAACGGTAGCAGGGCTAAACAGTAAATCGCTGCTTGAACCCTTACTTGTGCATTGGGATGCTGAAAATATCGGGCAAGTTCACGCCGCGCGTCTCCAGGCCTCGCCTTCAACTCAGCAACCAACAACTGCATCTGCTTAAACAGACGGTTATATTGTGCGTATCTGCTTTTTTTATCAGCGGCATCCTGCGCGAGCGTAGTCGTGAGGAACTTTTCAAGCAGCTCGGCAACGGACTTTTCGGTCAGGTCATCAGTCATGGCTTGAGAACCTTAAACCTTACGAGAGCGTTACGCCCCACCCGTATGTGCTCTTCGATCGGCTGATCTTGAAGGTATTGTCTCGGCGACAGTCCACCGAATTCCTGATTGTGCTTGGAATAGTAACCGTTGATATCAAAGTGCTTCAAAGTTGGAATGAGTGCGAGGTTATCACGTTGATTTATTTCGGATTCTGAAAGCCCCAGTCGTTGTGCCGCAGACCGCTCAATCACGTGGTGCTTCTGATAGCCGTTACGAGGCGAGGATACCGCATCTTGCAGCTCTTCCAAACTTTTTGGAGGATCACCGTAAGACTTGATCGCTTCGTTGAATCATCCTTGAATAACGCCGCCGGCTGCCGCGGCCTCACCGCTGTCGCTCTATCGTGGGTGGGCGCTCGAGATTA
>JAKFUP010000188.1 GCA_021732625.1 Hyphomicrobiales bacterium | reverse complement strand
CGGCGTTCGGCGGCAAGCCAACCGCCGGGATCACCGATGCCGCGGCAGTACCGAGTGGCGGCAGCAGAATGTCCGGCGCGTCCAAACTATCCAGCACGGGTGCAAGCGGCGGTGCCGCGGCGGCCGGGACCTGTTGCGGCGACGTGGTCGCATTCGATGGTGTGGCCACAGGCGGCGAGAAGCCAGTCGGGGTTGGTTGCGCCGCTTGCGGTGTATTGGGCTGCGCTGGCGTTGCCACGCCTTGAGCAGCACTGGCTGTACCGAGCGCGATGCTGAGCGTCTGCCGCAACACAATCAAGGCTGACTTCAGATCGGGCGAGGCCGTGGTCTGCGGCTGGGTCTGCGCTTGGACCTGCGGCTGTTGTGCGGGAATCGATGCGAGTGTCTTTTCCCGGAACAGACCCGAGGCCTCGAACGCCGCCTGGATTTTCGCGCCCGTCAGATTTTCACTCAGCTGCGGCTGAAGCGCAAACAACTGGACCACCGCCTGCTTGACCTGCGGTGGCAGCACATCGGTGCCGAGCGCCGCGGAGAGATTGGCGAACAGTTGCGACAATCCGCTCTGTCGCGATGCCGCCGTCTGCACCGCGGCGGACACCGCGAGCGCCTGCGCATCGTTCAGGACCGGCGTGTTCGCCGCAGCAACCAACGGTCGTGCCGTACTCGCGCTTTGTGTTGCCGCTGCATCGTCGAGCGCTGCGGTCGGCGCACCGCCACCCTGCGGCACCACGGCGAGCCTGATGCCCTGCGGCGTCTGCGACACCGCAAGCTGCAACGATTGACCGGTCTGCAGCGGCACTTCGGACAGAACGTCGATCGACAGATTGGCAATCGCGATGCGAACGAAATTGTTCTCAAGAACCTTGAGCACCTGCGCAGCGACCACCGCACCGGGCTGCAGCACGACGTCGGATGCCACCGGCTTCGCGCTGACGACAGGAAAAACCGGATTGAGCGCAATCGCCATGAACGGACGCCAGATCAGCCTCGGCGCGCACCACGCGCGGTTCAGGCGATGAGGCTATCCAAACGCTGTAAACCAATTGTTAACCGGACCGGTACGCCGGTGCGCGATTTCGGCATTAGCGAGCGCCAGCCGCCATCTTGCTGTAGCTCTGCCGGGTCGCCAGGATCACGTGGTTATCCGCGCCGAGGATGCGGAATTCGTTGGCCTTGGCGTAAGCCTCCGACGTCATCATGTCGAGAAACGCGCGCCGCGACGGATATTGCACCAGCACGACGTAATTCCAGTCACCGTCGGCAGCTTTGCCGAGCGCGACCGTTTCCACGTCGCCCGCCCACAAAACAGTGCCGCCGCAGTCCTTGATCAGCTTGATGACGCCCGCGCTGTATTTCTGATAGGCCGGCCAGCCGTGGTCGCCGCCACCGGCCGGCGCGGTGCTGAACTTCACCAGATTGACCATCGTCACCGGCGCATTGTCGTCAAGCGCCTCAAGTCCGGAGACGTTCAGGTCTTCGATCGCCATGGGATGTCCTCTTCGCGGCTCTAGCTGGCCGGTTGCTTGCTTATCGTTGTAATGACTTTCACGGCCGCATCGAAATCGCGCCGACGTGCCGCGCGGCGCGCCGCGACCTCCTCGTCGATACCCCATTGCGAGGCATTCCAGTCCTCATCCACATGCGCGGCCGCCCACACCGCATCGGCGTCGCAAAACGATTCATGCAGAGCCAGCGCCAGCAGCGCAGAACCAGTGACTGTCGTCACCACATGCAATGCGCCGATCCGCCACGGATCGGATGGCAAGCGCGCGCGCGCATTGGAGATCGCCTGTTCTGGCTGGCGCACCGGCATGATGCCCTGCGCCAGAATGAAGTGTGCGCCGAGATCGTCCGCCGCCCAGCGCAATATCAGGTCCCAGTGTTCGCCCTGCTTTGCAGCCAGAGCTTCCGGGAACTCGGCGCGATAGAACAACAGATCGCTGCCGAAGTATTTCGCGATATCGTCGGCGACCAGATCGGCGCGATCGATGACGCCCTGAACGATACTGTTGGCCAGCCGGGTCAGCGGCATCGTCATCGGATCGATGGTCTCGGCCTGCGCGGCCCATTCAGCAGCAATAGTGTCAGCGATCTCGCGCGCAGGGACAACGACCATCGCCTGCGACGGCGTGCGGATCGGCTTTCCGTCGAGCGTCACGGTGAACCCGTTGTCACCTTCAGCGACGCCGACGTCCTTGTAGAAACGCTTGCGTTTGGGCGCAGCCGACGACTGCCGCGAGGACTCGCGCGGATCGAGCGGCGACTGGCCGACCACTTCGTCAAACAGTTCTTTCATGATCTGCGCAGCCGGCTACCTGTTGGCACAGGCGCGAGAGTATTCCGCTCGCTCGCTGGGGCCAAGCCCTGCCGCCGTCCCGTCATTGAGGCAATTGGTGATGCGGTCGCCGAACGAGCCGCGCGGATTGACGTCGACACGCGGCTGCCGCGGCGGCGCGTCCATCTTCGGGATCGGTGGAATTTCGATCCTCGGCGGCGGCGGCGCGGGTGGCTGCGGCATGGTCAGCGCCGGTGACGGGGACGGCTGATTCATCGGCTGCGGCATCTGCGCATGCGCAGCGTCACTCATACCGGACAGCATCAGAATCAGCGCAATCGTTGCGAAACGGGTCATTGATTTCATATCGGAATGAACGGCGGCGTCCGCAAGATCGTTCCCGGAAGTTCACTCTTCCGGCGCGTTTTCGATCGGATCGAACCGGTCGGATTCGAGTCCAAGCAGGTTCCACGATTGCAGCATATGCGGCGGCAGCGGCGCGGTGGCATCGATAAAGCCTCCGCGCGGATGCGGGATCACGATGCGCCGCGCCAGCAGATGCAGCCGCTTCTGGATCCCGCCGGGAAATTCCCAGTTCTCGATGCTGAAGTATTTCGGATCGCCCATAATCGGATGACCAATGTGAGCCATGTGCGCGCGGAGCTGATGGGTGCGGCCGGTCACCGGCTTCAGCGACACCCATGCCAGCTTCTGCGCCGATGTTTCGACCACGGCATAGTAAGTGACCGCGTGGCTTGCGCCTTCATCGCCATGCGCTGCGACGCGCATGATCGAATCTTCCTCGCTCTCCTCCTTAGCGAGGTAAGTCGAGATACGGCCCTGCTTCGGCTTCGGCACGCCTGCGACCAGCGCCCAGTAAATCTTGCGCGCCGAGCGATGACGGAACGATCCCGTCAGCGCGCTGGCTGCAAACCGTGTTTTCGCGATCAAAAGACAGCCTGAGGTTTCACGATCGAGCCGATGCACGAGGCGCGGCTTCTGGCCTTTGGAATCACGCAACACTTCCAGCATCTGATCGACATGCTTGGTCATGCCTGAGCCGCCCTGCACTGCGAGGCCCGCAGGCTTGTTCAGCACCATCACATCGGCGTCCTCGAAGATCGTCATTTCCTTCAGCGCTTGACGGGTTTTCTGCGCGGCTTCGGAGAGACTTCCCGGCGCCGCCTTCGGCGCATCGAGCTGGAGCGGCGGAATGCGAACGCTCTGACCTTCTTCCAATCTATCTTTGCTGTCGGCTCGTTTGCCGTTCACGCGCAGCTCGCCTTTGCGGACGATGCGCTGGATGTGAGAGAACGACAGACCCGGAAAGCGCGCTTCGAGAAACCGATCGACACGCATATTGTTTTCGTCCGCAGTCACCGTGACGGTCTGGACTTTCGTCGGCAGCGGCGGCGCATCGGGCTTCTCAATGATCGGCTCAGGCGCCGGCTTGATCGCACGAGGGGCAGCTACACGCGATGATGCAGCAAATGACGGCGCGCTCCGCGGTTTGGAATGGGCTGCGCGTGAATCGGACTGCGCTGCGCGCGGCTTTGATTGCGCTGCGCGCGGCTTGGACGGATGCGGGCCGCTGCTGCGGCGATCATCGTCACGGCGGTCGTCGTCGCGACGCGCGCCGGGTTTGCGCTTGCCACCGGCGAAACGCGTCGCCTTGCCGGGTTTGGTTCGATCTCGCCGGCTCATGATGTCTTTCCACTGCGAAGTTTGTTGAAATAATCGAGGCGTTTCCTGATCTCGCGCTCGAAGCCGCGCTCAGGCGGATCGTAGAATTGCCGCCGCCCCATGCTCTCGGGGAAGTAGTCCTGCCCCGAGAAGCCGTCCGGCGTATCGTGATCGTATTGATAGCCGGAGCCATAGCCCTCTGACTTCATCAGCTTGGTCGGCGAGTTGAGAATATGTTTCGGCGGCAGCAGCGAGCCGTTTTCCTTCGCCGCGCGCGTCGCCGCGCCATAGGCCATATAGGCCGCATTCGATTTCGGTGCGGTGGCGAGATAGATCACCGCCTGCGCCAGCGCGAGTTCACCCTCGGGGGAGCCCAGAAAATCGTAGGCGTCCTTGGCCGCGTTGGCGATGGCGAGCGCCTGCGGATCGGCCAGACCGATGTCTTCAATCGCCATCCGCACGATCCGGCGCGCGAGAAACAGCGGCGCTTCGCCCGCATCCAGCATGCGCGCGAGATAATACAACGCCGCATCAGGGTCGGAGCCGCGCACCGACTTATGCAGCGCAGAGATCAGATTGTAATGACCGTCGGCTGACTTGTCGTAGATCGGCGCGCGGCGCTGAAGGATGTCCTGCAACTGTACCGCATTGAAAATTTCATCGGCACGCGCCGCACGCCAGACCTCTTCCACCAGCGTCAGCGCAGCGCGGCCGTCGCCATCGGCCATGCGTACCAGCACGGCACGGGCTTCGTCATCGAGCGGCAGCTTGCGGTCTTGCACCTGCTCGGCCCGCGCAAACAGCTTTTCGATCGCCGCGCTGTCGAGCGACTGAAACACCAGCACGCGCGCACGGGACAGCAAAGCCGCGTTCAGTTCGAACGACGGATTCTCCGTGGTGGCGCCGACCAGCACAACAGTGCCGTCTTCCATCACCGGCAGAAAAGAATCCTGCTGCGCGCGATTGAAGCGATGCACCTCGTCGACGAACAGCAACGTGCCCTTGCCCATCTCGCGGCGCGCGCGTGCGGCGTCGAACACTTTCTTCAGATCCGCGACGCCGGAAAACACCGCCGAGATTTGCTCGAAATGCAATTCGGTGGCGTCGGCCAAGAGCCGCGCGACGGTGGTCTTTCCGGTGCCGGGCGGACCCCAGAAGATCAGCGATCCGAGCGTGCGCGTCTCGAGCATGCGCGTCAGAGCGCCGTCCGGGCCAAGGATGTGGTCCTGACCCACCACATCGGCGAGCTTGTCGGGACGCAACGCTTCCGGCAGCGGACGCGGCGCATCCTGCTCCAGCCCCGCGGCGGCGAAGAGATTGGATGGTTGCTGGGAGCGTTGTGCCATCGTTACCAATTGTGATCGTCATGGCC
>JAKFUP010000019.1 GCA_021732625.1 Hyphomicrobiales bacterium | reverse complement strand
ATACCGGATGTTGCTGAATAAGTGAATGTGCGAGGCAATGCGGATGAAGCTGGAGCAGGTTCGATGAAGTGGTCGGTCGGGTGCGCGGTGATCCTCGCCGGTGTTTTGATGTCCGTTGCCGCACAGGCGCAAACATGGCCGTCGCGTATCATCAAGGCCGTGGTTCCATTCGGCGCGGGCAGCGCGACAGACGTGGTGCCGCGGCTGGTTTTCGAGAAGATCAGTGTTGAGTTAGGTCAGCCGATTACCGTCGAGAACAGGGCTGGTGCGGGTGGCACGGTCGGTTCGACTTCAGTCGCCCGCGCGGAACCGGATGGTTACACGCTGATGGCCCATTCGTCGGCGCACACCATTGCACCGTCGATCTTTACCGACATCAAATACGATCCGGCAAAGGATTTTTCATCCGTCTTGATGATCGGCTACAGCGCGAATGTGATGATTACGTCGCCTTCAAAGCCCTGGAAAACGGTTCAGGAATTTGTCGCGGCTGCCAAGGACAAGAATGCCGCGATCACGTTTGGTTCGGTTGGGGTCGGCTCCGCCGTGCATATCAGCGCCGAGAAATTCAAGCTCGCCGCCGGGTTTGAGGCCACGCACGTTCCCTATCGTGGCGGCTCCGAAGTCATCTCCGATATTCTTGGCGGGCGTATAGACTTTTATTTCTGCCCGCTTTCGACAGCGTTGCCGCTGATCCAGGGAGGACAAGTCCGCGCGCTTGTGATTTCGACCGACAAGCGATCCACTGAACTGCCTGATGTGCCGACACCGCAGGAGGCAGGTTACAAAAACGGCGAGACCGCGATCTGGTTCGGCGTATTCATGCCGTCGAAAACGCCGCGCGACATCGTTGAGAAGTTCTACGCCGCTGGCAGCAAGGTTCTGGCTACTCCGGAGATGCAAAAGGACCTTCGCCGCCTTGGCGTCGATCCATTGCCGATGACGCCATCGCAGATGGACGAGTTCGTCGGCCGCGAACTTGCTGCCAACGCCGCTCTGGTGAAGGCCGCAGGCATCAAGCAGTAGCGGCATCGTTATCATTTGGTCGTCATGCCCGGGTCAAGCCCGGGCATGACGACTTGCGGCGCGCCAGCCATCAGATCGGATAGTGCTGCGGGCCGGTTTCGATGGTGATCCAGCGCAGTTCCGTAAACTCGGCGATGCCAGCCTTGCCGCCAAAGCGGCCATAGCCCGATGCTTTTGCTCCGCCGAACGGCATCTGCGCTTCGTCATGCACCGTCGACCCGTTGACGTGACAGATGCCGGATTCGATCCGTTTGGCGATGTCGAATGCGCGGGCGATGTCCTTGCCGAAAACCGCAGCAGACAAGCCATATTCCGTATCGTTGGCGACCCTCACCGCCTCATCGGCGCCGTTGACGCGGACCACGCAAGCGACCGGGCCGAACGATTCCTCGCCATAGATGCGCATCGATGAGTTGACGCGATCCAGCACCGTTGCCGACATCAGCGTGCCTTCGGCACGTCCTCCCGCGACGATCTTTGCTCCCTTGCTCACCGCGTCGTTGACCAGCGCTTGAATGCGCGTCGCGGCATCGAGGCCGATCAGCGAACCCAGCGGCGTATTGCCCTTGCGCGGATCGCCGGCAACCAGCGAGCCCGCCTTGGTCGCGAGTTTGGCGACGAAGGCATCGGCGATTGTCTCGTCCACGACAAGACGTTCGGTCGACATGCAGATCTGGCCCTGGTTCATGAATGCGCCGAAGCCGGCGGCAGCAACCGCCGCGTCGAGATCGGCGTCGTCGAGCACGATCATCGGCGCCTTGCCGCCGAGTTCGAGCAAGGCAGGTTTGAGATGCTTCGCAGCGACCTGTGCGATGATGCGACCGACGCGGGTCGAGCCGGTGAAGTTGATCCGCCGCACGGCCGGATGCGCGATCAAGGCCTCGATCAAGGCCGGCGCATCTTCGGGAGCATTGGTGAGAACATTGAGCACGCCCGGCGGCAGACCGGCGTCGCGCAGACACTCGGCGATCAGCCGGTGTGTGCCGGGGCAGATTTCGGATGCCTTGAGAACCACGGTGTTGCCGCAGGCGAGCGGCAGCGCGATGGCGCGGACACCCAGGATCACCGGCGCGTTCCATGGCGCCATGCTGAGCACGACGCCGGCGGGTTGCCGGATCGCCATCGAGAGACATCCGGGTTTATCGGACGGAATGACTTCGCCGGAAATCTGCGTGGTCATGGATGCGGCTTCGCGCAGCATTCCTGCGGCGAGATGCACGTTGAACCCGGCCCAACCGGCAGTCGCGCCGGTTTCCGCCGCCATCAGCTCAATGAACCGCGGTGTCTTCGATGCGAGAATGTCGGCAGCTTTCAGCAGGATCATGCGCCGCGCGTTCGGGCCGGTCGCCGACCATGCCGGGAAAGCGGCTGCGGCTGCGTCGGCTGCGCGCTTCGCATCGGCGATCTGGGCGGCTGCAGCCCGGCTCGCGATATCGCCGGTCACGGGATTGAGCCGATCGAATGTTGCACCGTTCGACGCCGGCACGTCCTTGCTTTCAAGCAACAGGGCGATCTCATTCATGATGGTTCCTCTACTGGATTCTGTTCATTGGCCTTGATCGCTGACGGCGGGCGGGCCTGCGCCGAGATAAGCGCGCTGGACGGCGGGATTCGATTTGAGATTTTCAGCTGTGTCGTGATCGACGATGCAGCCGTTCTCAAGCACGTAACCGCGATCCGCAATGCGCAGGCTCTCCAGCGCGTTCTGTTCGACGAGCAGCAGTCCAACGCCGGACTCCCGCACGTGACGCAGCGTGGCGAACAGTTCGTGCACCATCGCCGGCGAGAGGCCGAGCGAGGGTTCGTCGAGCAGCAGAATATCGGGGTTCGACATCAGCGCGCGGCCAATCGCGAGCATCTGCTGTTCGCCGCCGCTCATGGTGCGGGCGACTTGCGATGCGCGCTCGCGCAAACGCGGGAACAGAGTGAGAATTCGCTCGCGGCGCTCGCCTTCGCCTTCGCGGGCGCGTTGCGGGTTGGCGCCGAGCAGCAGATTTTCCTTGACCGTCAGATCTCCGAAGATACCGCGGCCTTCCGGCACCAGCGCGAGCCCGCACTCGACGATATCGTGTGCCGGCAGTGTTGAAAGATCGTGGCTCCCGAGCTTGACCTGTTTGCCGGCTAGCGTGCGGACGACACCGGCGATGGCTTTGAGCAGCGATGTCTTGCCCGCGCCGTTCGCGCCGAGAATGGTAACGATCTCGCCGCTGCCGACGCCAAGCGCAACATTGTCCAGCGCGCGGTGCTGGCCATAGACGACGCTGAGATTGGCGACCTCAAGCATGGGCGGCGGCTCCGCCAAGGTAAGCTTCAACGACCGCTGGATTCGACAGCACATCCGCGGTCGCGCCTTCCGCGATCTTTCGGCCGCTGCTCATGACAACGCAGCGGTCGCACAGCGCCCGTACCGCAGTCATGACGTGCTCGACGAGCACGACGGTAATGCCGTCGTCCTTGAGCGAGCGGATCAGGTCGATGCCGATGGTGAGTTCGGATGGATTGAGGCCGGCGAGCCATTCGTCCAGCAACAGCAACTGCGGTGCGGCAGCGAGCGCGCGCGCCAGTTCGAGCCGCTTCCGATCGATGTAGGTCAACCCGGCGGCTGGCCGATGGCCCTGTCCGGCGAGGCCCACGCGACCCAGCAGCGCCGTGATGCGCGTCTCGATCTCGGCGCCTCGCACGTGCGGCTTGTTGAAGACGATTCCGGCCCTGACATTGTCGCGGCAATCCATGCCGTCGAGCACGCGGACAAGCTGGAACGTCCGCGCCAGCCCGAGGCGAGCGATCTTGAACGACGACAGGCCCGAGATGTCTTTCCCTTGCAGTCGTATCGCGCCTGCATCGGATCGCAGCAAGCCCGACATAAGATTGAGCGCGGTGGTTTTGCCTGAGCCGTTGGGGCCAAGGAGGCCGAGAACCTCGCCGCGCGCGACACTGAAGCTGAGATCGTTCACAGCGACAAGCCCGCCAAACGCACGCCTGAGTTTTTCGACGTCGAGGACGTGCTGCGGTGCTGTCATGCGACAGCCCGCCGCTTGAAGGTCTCACCCCATCTCGCCTTGCCCGTTTCGATCAACCCCGCGACGCCGCGTGGCAGCAGATAGACGATGAGCAGGAAGATGCAGCCGAGAATAATGGTGAAGGTGTTTGGAAAGCGGGCGCTCAACAGTTCGAACAAAATCACCAGCGGCACGGCTCCGAGGATTGGTCCCCATAGCCGGTGCGCGCCGCCGAGCAGCGCCATGATCAGAACCTGAAACGAAATCATCGCATTGAATGCAATCGACGGTTCGATATAGGTCCAGCGCGGCGCCATGATCGCACCGACGACAGCCATGATGGTGGAACTGATCGTGAACAGGGCGACCTTGGCGATCGTCGTGTTGACCCCGGAGTGTGAAGCGACGGTTTCATCTTCGCCGATGATACGCAGCGCGAAGCCAAGCCGCGATCGTGTGATCAGCCATCCGATCAGGAAAACCGCGACGGTAAGCGTCAACAGCTGCCAGTAGATGTCGGCCTGAGTGATATCGACGAACACATAGCGGCCAAGCACGCGCGATTTGTTGACCTCGAACCAGACAACCAGCTGGCGGATAAGTTCAGCCAGTCCAAACGTGAAGATCACGAAGTAGACGCCGCTCAGCCGCAGCGTCGACAGCCCCACGATGGCGGCGAGGATGGCACCGAGGCTTGCGGCGATCACAAGGACGACGGGCCACGGCAAGACCTCGCCGAGTACGGCGACCGTATAGGCGCCAACGCCAAAAAAAGCGGTGGTCGCGAGCGACACGTAGCGCGTTGGGCCGGAGAACATGCCCCATGCGGTGGCCAGCACCGTGTACTGCAGCAGGCTGATCGCCAGCGCCAGATAGTATGCGTTGACCATTCGCGGCACAAACGCGAGCAGCACGATTGCTGCCAGCGCGATCGCGCCAAACGTCATCGTTCGCGGATTCATCTTTCGCAACGTCATCGCGTCGCCCTGCCGAACAGGCCCGCAGGCTTGACCAGCAGGACTGCAAGAAACAATGCGAAGTTGACGGCAAGCGTCAGTCCCGGATCGATCAGCGATGCGACCAGGGCTTCGCTCACGCCGAGCAACAGCCCCGCGATCAAACAGCCGAGAATGTTACCGACGCCACCCATCACCACGATGATCAACGCTTTCATCGTGAAGACGACGCCGGAAGATGCGCTGAACGTCAGGAACGTGCTGACCAGAACCCCGGCCGCTGCGACCAGTGCGCCGCCCAATGCGAACGTGAGCGCGGAGGTGCGCTCCACATTGATGGCGACAAGTTGGGCCGCGGCCGGATCGACGG
>JAKFUP010000174.1 GCA_021732625.1 Hyphomicrobiales bacterium | reverse complement strand
CCCGGCGTCGCGGCCATGTTCACCGTCTCGATGTCTTCGTCGTTGGTGCCGACGTTGCCGATGTGCGGGAAGGTGAAAGTGATGAGCTGCCCGGCGTAGGACGGATCGGTGAGGATTTCCTCATAGCCCGTCATCGCGGTGTTGAAGCAGACCTCGCCAACGGCGGTGCCTTCCGCGCCGAGGCCGAAGCCTTCGAGCACGGTGCCATCGGCGAGCACGAGGAGCGCGGTCGGTTTGAAATCCGGCCAGGCTGAAGCGTTTTCAGGGGTTGTCATAAGCCGTCTACATAGACCGCGCATTGCGCTGCGTCAAAGCCGGATCACGCGGATTCACATGCATTCTGCGCGTATTTGACAGGCTTTTTCTCGCCCCTAAGCTGCGCGCGATTTTGGTGGGCCTCCGGGGGAAACATGAGCGAAACAACGCCGATTGTGCTGGTTCCGGGGCTTGGCACGTCGGTGCAATCCCATCTCGAGATTCTTCCCGTGCTATGGCGCCATGGATCGGTGTTCGTCGCCAACCACACCCGGGACGACACCATTGCGGCCATGGCGAGACGTGTGCTGGCGGAGGCTCCCGCGCCGTCATTCTCGCTGATAGGTCACTCGCTTGGCGGATACATTGCTCTGGAAATCATGCGGCAAGCCCCGCAGCGGGTTGTCAGGCTTCTGCTGATGAATACCCAAGCGCGGCTCGATCCGCCCGCGGTCACCGAACGCCGCAAGGCAACGATCGCCATGATCGGACAGGGCCGTTTCGACGAAGCGATGGAGGCCAATTTCCCGGTCTTGGTCCATCCGTCACGCATCGACGACGAAATGCTGAAACATCGCACGCGCCTGACGCGGAGCGATACCGGGCCGGAGGTTTACCTTCGCCATCAGGCGGCCATCATGGCCCGTATCGACTCGCGGCCGTTCCTGAAAGATATCCGCGTGCCGACGATGGTTCTGTCCGGCGACGAGGACCGCCTGATCTCGAATGAATACTCCCGCGAGATGGCTGACCTCATTCCGGGGGCGAAGCTCGAGATCATCGCGCACTGCGGACATCTGTCGTCGATGGAGCAGCCGGAAGCGGTGAGTGATGCGCTGGCCGGCTGGTTGCGGATGTAAGTTGTGTGGGAAGATGCCTCGTTCTAAAGCAAGAAAGAAATCGAAGACAGGTTGTCGCCGCCCTTCGAGGCCCGCCAAAGGTGGCGGGCACCTCAGGGTGACGGCATCAGGAACAGCGTCATCCTGAGGTGCGAGCCATACTTCATGGCGAGCCTCGAAGGATGGGCCCAAGGAAGGACTGACACATGCTGCGCGACGACATCAACAACGCGGTCAAGGACGCGATGCGGGCCAAGGACGAGCGCAAGCTCTCCACGCTGCGCATGGTCAACTCGACCATCAAGAACGCTGACATCGAGGCGCGCGGGCAGGGCAAGGGTCCGCTCAGCGATGCCGATCTGCTCGGCATCTTCCAGAAGATGATCAAGCAGCGGCAGGAATCGGTCGAGCTGTACGACAAGGGTGGCCGCGCCGAACTCGCCGATCAGGAACGGGCCGAGATCGCGATCATTCAAGGTTATTTGCCGAAACAAATGTCGGACGCCGACGTGCAGGCCGCGATTGCGGCAGCGGTTAAAGATACCGGTGCCGCTGGCATGAAGGACATGGGCAAGGTGATCGCGGAACTGCGCGCGAAGTACGCGGGCCAGATGGATTTCGGCAAGGCGTCCGGACTGGTGAAGGCGGCGCTGAGCGGGTGAGCCGTCTACTTCACCTCGCCCCGCTTGCGGGGAGAGGCCGGAGACAGCTTCCTTGAAAAAGTTTTCGTCATGCCCGGCCTTGTGCCGGGCATCCACGTCTTTCAACATGATAAAATAAGAAGACGTGGATGGCCGGGACAAGCCCGGCCATGACCAACGCGTGAGGAACGCCGAAATCCCATGCTCACACCCGCGCCCGACTACGACACGCTCTATCGCAATTTCCGCTGGGAGATTCCCGCGCGCTTTAATATGGCGCAGGCGTGCTGTGATGCGCATGCGGACGGCAGCAAGCGGTTGGCGTTGATCGATGTTGCCGAAAGCGGCGAGACGGCGCGCTACTCCTACGACGATCTCAAAACTTTCTCGGGTGCGTTCGCCAACGTGCTGAAGGCCGATGGCCTCGTGCGCGGCGACATCGTCGCGGTGTTCCTGTCGCAGTCCGTCGAATTGCCGGTGGCGCATCTCGCCGCGTGGCGCGGGGCAATGGTGTCGTTGCCGCTGTTCGTGCTGTTCGGCGAGGATGCGCTTGAGTTTCGTTTGCAGAATTCCGGCGCCAAAGCTGTCGTTACCGACGAAGCGGGATTTGCAAAACTCGCGAAGATTCGCGATCGCCTGCCGGAGCTGAAGCACATTTACGTCACGTCCGACAATCCGCCGGCGGGGGCGACATCGTTCTGGCGTGCAATCCGTGCCGCATCGCCCGATTATCCGATAACCGATACATCCTGCGACGATCCAGCGCTGATCATCTACACCTCCGGCACCACCGGAAATCCCAAAGGCGCGCATCACGCCCACCGCGTGCTGCTCGGGCATCTGCCGAACGTCGAGATGGCGCACGATTTCTTTCCGCAACCGAATGACGTGATGTGGACGCCCGCGGACTGGGCGTGGATCGGCGGATTGATCAATGCGCTGCTGGCCGCGATGTATCACGGCGTGCCGATCGTCGCGTCGCGGGCGCGCAAATTCGAATCGCATGCGGCGATGCAACTGATGGCGGATCACAACATCCGCAACGTGTTCCTGCCGCCGACCGCGCTGAAGCTGATGCGGCAGGCGCAAGTGAAACACGATGGCGTGAAACTGCGCAGCATCTTCACTGGCGGCGAGTCGCTCGGTGCGGAAATGCTGGCTTGGGTGAAAACAACTTTCGGCGTCGACGCGCATGAGGTGTTCGGCCAGACCGAATGCAATCTTGTCGTCGGCAGCAATGCGAAGCTGTTTCCGATCCGCCCCGGTGCGATGGGCAAGGCGACGCCGGGCTTCGACGTGCGCATCGTCAACGAGCGCGGCGAGGAACTGCCGCGCGGCACACGCGGCATCATCGGCGTGCGGCAGCCCAGTCCGGTGACGATGCTCGGCTACTGGCGCAATCCCGAGGCGACCGCGAAGAAATACGCCGGCGATTTCCTGCTGACCGGCGATCTCGGCATGCAGGATGACGATGGATACTTCTGGTATATGAGCCGCGAAGACGACGTGATTACGTCGGCCGGTTATCGCATCGGTCCTTCGGAAATCGAGGACACACTGCTCAAGCACCCGGCGGTCGCGAACGCGGCTGTGGTCGGGATTCCCGATCCGATCCGCACGGAATCGATCAAGGCGTGGATCGTGTTGCGTCCGGGTTTCGATGCCAGCGATGCGTTGGCAAAAGAGATTCAGGAGTTCGTCAAAACCAGACTGGCCGCATACGAATATCCACGTGCGGTTGCCTTCGCCACCGAGCTTCCGATGACGGCGACAGGCAAAGTGCTGCGCCGCGAATTACGCGCGCGGGGTTAGTGCTTTTTATCGGACCCTGCGCCGCATGAAATGACGCTAGCAGAGCCGAGGGCATACCGAATTGTGAGGCTGGAACCCGGTCCGTCATCCGACGCCCTCGATATCGAGACAGGCGAGTGGGATAACGAGTGCGTGGCCACCCTCAAGCATGCTCTTGAGGCTCGACATGATCGCGGGCCATCCCTTCGAAATGCCATCGAGGACGAGACTGCCGGGCGCGAAACCGTCGTGCGTCAGCGTCAGTTTCACGAGCGTGCCGTTTGGTTCGAGCACGAATGAGACGCACGAAGGGGTTTCGGCGCGTACCGTCTCGCTGAGGACGGCCTGAAATGTGTAGGACAGCCGCCGCGGACGCTCGAACGCCAGCACCTTGCCGGCATCAGTCGTTTTGCCGTTCAAGACCAGCGCAAAATCAGATCCGACCTTCCAGTCTGATGTGACGCGGGTGCCCCACCAGTATTGTTTCGAGAGTTCGGGATCGGTCAGCGCGTTCCAGAGCTTCTCCGCGGTGGTCTCGATGTAGGTAACATAGGCGAAGTCCGGTTGACTCATCACGCGTCTCCAGTTGCCGTTTCATGGAGCGCGACCAGCCGCGCCCGGCCATCTGACGGCATGCTAAGCAATATCGAAAATGAACCGCAACCTCCGTCGCGCCGACAGAGATAAACCGGCGCACGCGCCGGGAGTATCGTTGGGGGGCTTATCACGTGCCGTGGATCGTTTACGCTATCCCGCTTGCCATGATCGCATTGATCGCGGGCGCAGCACTATATAAGTATTTGCAGGTTCGTCAGGCCAGTGACTGGCCGTCGGTGATCGGCAAGGTTGTCGTCTCGAAATCCGAAGTGCGCAAGGTTAAGACCTTCGACGACAATGCAGCCAGCGGCCGCGGCGAGGAAGAGCGCAACTTCGCCAGGATCGTCTACGAATACACCGTCGATGGCGAGAAGCTGCGTTGCGAGCGTGTTTCGATCGGCGAAGACCTCGGCAATTTCGAGGTCGCGGAAACCATCGCGAAATATCCCGTCGGCACGGTCGTCACCGTCTATTTCGATCCGCGCCATCCAGACAAGGCGGTGCTTGAACGCGACATGCCGAAGGGCGCGTTTGGCTGCATCGTCTGGATGATCGTGATCGGTCTCGGTCTCACTTTTGGCGGCCTGTACGGATTCAACAAGCTGGGCGAACTGATCGACAAGATTTCTGTGCATCCCGACAATGTGAAAGCGACGATTGCCTTCGGTACGTTCGGCACGGTGGTGGCGCTGTTTGCATTCGGCATGCAGCGCATGGCCGCGAAGGCAAAGCAATGGCCCGTCGTCCAGGGCAAGATCGTGCAGTCGGAAGTCGAGGAATTCGATGGCAAGACCGATTCCGGCAGATCGCAGACAATGTACCGGTCGCGGATTTCCTATACGTACCGCTACAACAGCATCGATTACCGTGGCGGAAACCAAACCTCGGGCGCGCAGGTCGTATCCAACATGCAGGGTTTTGCCAAGCGCGCGCTGGCCAAATATCCGCTCGGCAAGACTGTGCAGATCTGGGTCAATCCGCAGAACCCGTCGGAAGCAACCCTCGATCCGAGCGCGCGGTTTGTCTGGATCATCTGGCTTTCTGCGATCGCAATTCTCGGCGTCGCGGTCTATGCGTCGCAGCGATAACGCTCTTACCTCTCCCCGCGTGCGGGGAGAGGTCGCCCGCCGTAGCTCGAAGAGCATAGGCGTGGCGGGTGAGGGGCAGGCGTTGCGATTTGCCCATCACCCCGACCCTCTCCCCGTTCACGGGGAGAGGGAGAAATCAAGGCAAATGCCCCTGATTGCGCAGCGCCGCCTCGATCCTCTCGAACACACGCACCAGCCGCTCGGCCCATTCGATCTGTCCGG
>JAKFUP010000178.1 GCA_021732625.1 Hyphomicrobiales bacterium | reverse complement strand
CGAAGTCGCCGCCTCGCTTGGGCTGCCGCCAAATACGCTGACATTCCATTTCGATCGCCTGCGCGAAGCGGGTCTCGTCACCGTGCGCCGTGACGGGCGATCCATGATCTATGCCGCGCAGTTCGGCACCATGAACGCGCTGCTCGGCTATCTGACCGAGAACTGCTGCGGTGGCGAAAACTCATGTGCGCCCGCTGCAGTATGCGCGCCGGTGCGCGGCAAGCGTTCGAAAGTACCAGCCTAACAAAAGTCCTAGCTTAACAGGAGACATCCCATGAAGCGCCTGCATGTCCACGTCGCTGTCGACGATCTCTCACAGTCAATCGGCTTCTATTCGGCGCTGTTCGCAACGCAGCCATCGGTCACCAAGACCGACTACGCCAAATGGATGCTCGACGATCCGCGCGTCAACTTCGCGATCTCGACCCGAGGAGGAGCGGCGGGGCTCGATCACCTCGGCATCCAGGTCGAGAATGCCGAGGAGTTGCAGGATATCTATGCGCGGCTACGCCAGGCAGGCGGGCGGATCGTCGAACAGGGAGAGACGGCCTGCTGCTACGCCAAGTCGGAAAAGTCGTGGATCGACGACCCGGCTGGAATTGCCTGGGAGACGTTTCTCACCAGCGGCGAAAGCACCACCTATGGCGATGGCACCGGCGGCACGCCACGGATCGCGCACGAGAAGGCGTCCGCTTGCGGCGCACCGGAAGCCAGCGCGGCGCCTGAATCGGCCTGCTGCCCTTAAGAGACAACTATGTCCGACCATCCTTTCAATGTCCTGTTTCTATGCACTGGCAACTCGGCGCGCTCGGTGATCGCCGAGGCCATCCTCAACAAGATCGGTGCGGAGAAATTCCGCGCTTACAGCGCTGGCAGCCAGCCCAAAGGGCGGGTCCATCCGGAAACCATTCGTCTGCTTCAAGGCATCGGCTACGAAACGTCGCAACTTCGTTCCAAATCGTGGAGCGAGTTTGCCGAGTCCGGCGCGCCGGTTTTCGATTTTGTGTTCACGGTCTGCGACAGCGCCGCAGCCGAATCCTGTCCAGTCTGGCCGGGTCAGCCGATGACTGCGCATTGGGGAATTCCCGATCCAGCGGAAGCGACCGGCACGTCGGCCGAAATCGCGCTCGCGTTCAAGGAGGCTTATCGGCTGATGAACCAGCGCATCGGAATCTTCGCGGCACTGCCGCTGCGTTCGCTCGATCTGCTTGCGCTCAGCAACAAACTGAAGGACATCGGACGCATGGAAGGGGCAACCGGAAAGACGCCCGAGCGGACCTGATGGTGTCGCTCGCAAAGCGCAGCTTCGCTGAATGGCTTGGAACGGCGTTGCTGCTCGCTGCTGTCGTCGGCTCCGGCATCATGGCGCAGCGGCTTTCGGGCGGGAACGGCGCGCTCGCCCTGCTTTGCAACACCATTCCGACCGGCGCCATCCTGGTCGTTCTGATCCTGATGTTCGGTCCGGTGTCCGGCGCGCACTTCAATCCTGCGGTGACACTGGCGTTCGCTTTGCGCGGCGAACTGCTGTGGCCAACCGCGTTTCTGTACATTGCCGCGCAACTCGCAGGCGCGGTCGCGGGCACATGGGCCGCGCATGCGATGTTCGAACTGCCGGTGTGGCAACTGTCACAAACGGTGCGAAGCGGCGGCGGACAATGGTTTGCCGAAGCGGTCGCCACCTTCGGTCTGCTGCTTGCGATCATCGGCTGCCGCACACATGCGCCCGCCAGCGTGCCGTATGCGGTGGGCCTCTATATTACCTCGGCCTACTGGTTCACCGCCTCGACATCGTTCGCCAATCCGGCCGTGACGGTGGCACGGTCGTTGTCCGACACATTTTCCGGAATTGCGATCTCGGGTGTCCCGGCGTTTATCGCCGCCCAGCTTGCGGGCGCGGCGGTCGCCATACTGCTTGCAGGATGGATTTGGGACAACGATCAGGACAGCACATCGGCCGCCTGATATCGCCGTTCGCATTTCCGCTTGACATTCCCCGTACTAGGAATATAGTCATATGTATCCTGTCCCACTGAGAGGGGCGGTTCGCGATCGTCACGAGACGCGGGACGGGATGCGGTGGACGCGGCAGCGTCAGGCGCGGACGAGAGGCGGTTGGGGAAGCGTGGCAGGATGTCTCTCAGGAGACGCGGCCATGGCTTCTATGGACCCGCAGCTCTGACGTGCTGACGACGGCGCTGCGCGTTGCGGGCCAGGGCGGAGATACGCCTCACTCGCAATGCCTTTGCGCGCCGGCCCAAGTCGTGTGGTCCCGATGCCCGTCGCTGGCATCAAGGGATGGAGAGCCTGTGTCGTCAACCGGCACACAGGACACCCTCAGTCCCGACGGAGACGAACCCAAGCGTATCAATCGCCACCGGGGAGAGCACGAAGCAAGCCGAAAAAACCATCGCGTGCGGAACGCCGGGCGATCCCGGTGTATTCGTGGTGACTATGCTCGTGTGTTTCACTTCACTTTACACACGAGGCTGCGGACGCATCGCGCGTCCGGCGTTCCGCGCGCCCTCTCATGAGGGTAGGGACGACTCTATGCTGGCGCGAACGGGAAAAATCCCGCGCGCGCAAAAGGCGCCCCCGCGCCTCAAACAACAGGGGCGATGAGGCATGTCTGGAATACCCTCCGTCGTCATTGCGGGATGCCCCGAAGGGGCAGACCCGGAATCTATCTCACCGCATACTTCAGAGTTCTTGGGTGCATGGATTCCGGGTTCGCTCGCAAGTGCTCACGCCCCGGAATGACGATCATCGCCGTCATTGCGAGAAGCGCACTTGCGCGACGAAGCAATCCAGACCGCAATCACAAGACTGGATTGCTTCCTCGCTTCGCTCCTCGCAATGACGGGATCGGGGCTCCGCGTCAGTCTCTGCTCGTCATCACCGGGCTTGACCCGGTGATCCATCTTTTTACGAAAGAGTCTGCGACGAAGCTGGATTGCCGGGTCATAGGCGAGCCACCGGGTCTCGCCCCCGGCGAGCCCAATGACAGGCTCCGCGACGCCGTTCTTCGAACAGCTATGCCCGGCAATGACGAGAGGGATATGGATTCCGGGCCCACGCCAAGAGGCGTGTCCCGGAATGACGAAGAAAGAAAGTCCGCAGAACAAGCTCTACCGGATCGCCACCGGCGACACCGTCGAGCCCGAACCGCCCTGCATCTTCAGCGGCTGCATCACAAACGCAAATTCGGAAATCTGCTTCTGCGCCATCTCATCGAGCTTGAGGTTTTCCAGCAGATGCACGCCGTTCACCACCAGCGCGATCTGATGCACCGGCAGCGAGATCAGCGGATCGGGACCGGGGCTGACTTCGACCGGCCAGTTGTCGGAGCCGAGCAGCAGCGGGTCTTTCGCGATCAGCCATTGCGCCGCCTTCACGCCGATGCCCGGACACGACTTGACGTAGCGCGGGTTGTCCTTGCCGTACAGCTTGCCCCAGCCGGTGTGGATCAGCACCGCATCGCCGGCTTGCACCGTAATGTTTTGCTTCTTCATGGCACCTTCGAGATCCTCGACCGTGATCTCGTAATTGTCGCCGAGCATCTCGACGCCTTTGAAGCCGGCCACGTCGATCAGCACGCCGCGCGTGAAAATCTGACCGACGTTATGGACACCGTATTTGGAAAACCCGCTTCGCGTCGCATTCTCGCTGACCTTCACGCAATTGTACCAGCTATCCTCATGAGTCTGGTGTGCGAAGCCGTCGAACTGCGTACCGACCTGGCCGATTTCGCCGATCACGATTTCCTCGTTCGAGCCGCGGCGATTCGACGGCGCGTTCATGAAGGTGCGTTTGGCGTGCACATCGAAGCGGCGCGTCCCGAAGAAAGGCATCGTCGGGCCGAGCACATAGGCCATCTCGATCACTTCGCCGGACTTGATCAGCTTGGTCGCAGCAAGAACCGCGGAAGGCTTCTGATGATTCATCGAACCCCGTTCGTCGGTGGCGCCCCATTTCGAGGGGCAACGCTGGCTCTCGGGCGGCGGCGACCAGCTTGGCGTTTGCGCGAGCGCGACGACAGGCGACAGCACAGTCAGGACTGCGGCAATAGCAATCGACCTCATGACGTTTCCCTTTGTGTCTCTTTTTATGGTTTTGGCTTCGGCCGAAGCCGCGCACAGGATGACGGTATTGCCGAATGCCGCAAAGACAAATCGTTGCTGCATTGCAAGCCGCACACCTTGGCGCTCATCGGTAATCTAGAGAAAGCTCTGCGGATCGATGTCGATCTCGAGCTTGAGATTGCCTTTCGTCTTTGGACCCGCCGCAATCCAGTCGCGCAGGTATTGCGACAGATCGACGCTCCTCGCCGATTTGACCAGCAGGCGAAAACGATAACGGCCCTTGATGACGGCAAGCGGCGCTTCTGCAGGACCGAGAACCTGAATGCGCTCGTCGCGCGGCGAAGCATTTGCCAGCTTGCGCGCAAAGCCTTCGGCGGTCGGGCGATCGCCTGCCGACACGATCAGACTCGCAAGCCGTCCGAACGGCGGGTAGCCGGTGCGTTCGCGCCCTTCGATTTCGCTGGCGTAGAACGCCTCACGATCGCCCGCGACCAGCGCCTTCATCACCGGATGATCCGGCTGATGGGTTTGCAGCAGCCCGCGCCCATGACCGCGCTCGCGCCCCGCCCGCCCGATCACCTGATTGAGCAACTGGAATGTCCGCTCGGCAGCACGCGGATCGCCGTTGCCGAGTCCCAAATCTGCATCGACCACGCCCACCAGATTGAGGCGCGGAAAATGGTGCCCCTTGGCGACGAGTTGCGTGCCGATAATGAGATCGACGCGCCCCTCCGCAATCTCGGTCAGTTCCGCGCGCATCGCCTCGATGGACGTGATGAGGTCGCTGGACAGCACCATCGAGCGCGCATCCGGAAACAGTTCTGCGGCTTCTTCCTGCAAGCGTTCGACGCCGGGGCCGATCGCGGCGAGCGACTCTTCCGCCTGACATTGCGGGCAGGCATGCGGACGCCCCATCGAAAATCCGCAGTGATGGCACACAAGGCGATGACGGAAACGATGATCGACCAGCCACGCATCGCAGATCGTGCAGGCGAAGCGATGTCCGCACGACCGGCACAAAGTCAGCGGCGCGTAGCCGCGGCGATTGAGAAACAGCAGAGCCTGCTCGCCACGCCCGATCGCAGTTCTGATTGCGTCCGCGAGCGGCGGCGAAATGAACTTGCCGCGTGCCGGCGGCGTGCGCTTCAGATCGATGGTTTCGATGTTGGGAAGATACTGTCCGCCGAACCGCTCCGGCAGCACGACGCGGCGATAGCGGCCTTTGCGGGCGTTGACCTCGGTTTCGACCGACGGCGTAGCAGACGCAAGGATGACTGGAATTTTCGCGATGTTCGCGCGCACCACGGCCATGTCGCGTGCGTGATAATGCGCGCCGTCGTCTTGTTTGTAGGCCTGATCGTGTTCTTCATCGACAACGATCAAGCCCAAATCAGCATACGGCA
>JAKFUP010000129.1 GCA_021732625.1 Hyphomicrobiales bacterium | reverse complement strand
CCGGCTTGCGCTTTTCGACGAACGCACGCACCGCTTCCTTGTGATCGGCGGTGGCCGCGGCACGCACCAGCCGATCGGCTTCCTGATCCAGCGCGGCGGTGAAGTCGCCGGTGATCGCCTGATCGATATTGTCTTTCATATAAGCCAGCGCGACACGCGGACCATGCGCCAGCGTCCGCGCCATCTCGAAGGCTACGGTCTGAAGCTCGGTGTCCGGCACCACGCGATTGACAAGGCCAAGCAGCTCCGCACGCTGCGCATCGATCCGCTCATTGAAGAACATCAGCTCGCGCGCCCGCGAGGTACCGACCAGCCGCGTCAGCAGCCACGCAATGCCATAGTCGCCGCTCAAGGCGACGCGCGCGTAACCCGCGACCAGAAAGGCGGATTGGGCAGCGACGCGAATATCGCAGGCCAACGCGATCGCAAGCCCGGCTCCGGCTGCCGCACCCGGCAGCGCCGCGATGGTCGGCTTGCGCAAACCGACAAGCGCGCCGGTGAGCAGCTTCTCGCGCTCGCGCAAGTCGGCAACACGCTCGTCGAAGCCCATGCTGTTCTTGGCGGAGTTGTCGCCCATACCCTTGACGTCGCCGCCCGAGCAGAACGCGGTGCCAGCGCCTGTGACAAGCACAGCGCCGATGCCCGTATCCTCCCCGCAATGGCGGATCATGCGGCGGAGCGCGGGTGACAGCTTGTCGGAAAGAGAATTGCGCGCATCGGGACGATTGAGCGTGATGATTGCGACGCTGTCGCGCACCGCGCAGAGCAATTCATCGGTCCCGGTATCGATCATCGTCGCCTCGGTGCTCACGCAACAACCTCACGAAAACGAGAGCAGCGGCGGCGGCAGAACGAACGATGCAATAATACAGGCATACCTCATGATCCGATATTGAAACGGCAAAGTCAAAATGCTCGCCAAGCGCATTGCGCTACGCCTATATTGCGGCACTTATCGCCGTCACACCGGGAGAAGAAACGAATGTTTTCGCACATCATGATCGGGACCAACGATCTGGAAAAATCCAAGGCCTTCTATGACAAATTGCTCGGCACGCTCGGCATTCCGCCGGCCTCCGTCGATCGTCACAGGATTTTCTATCGCACCAAGACCGGCACCTTCTCGGTCTCGCAACCAATCGACGGCAAGCCGGCAACGCCCGCAAATGGCGGCACCATCGGCTTTCTCGCCAAGTCTCAGGAAGAAGCCGACGCCTTCCACGCAGCGGGGCTCGCGAACGGCGCAACCGCGATCGAAGATCCGCCGGGCGTCCGCGGCATGGGCGATGTGAAACTGTACCTGTGCTATCTGCGCGACCCCGACGGCAACAAGATCTGCGCGCTGCATCGCGTGTCGTAAGGTTGCCAGAAGACTTGAACAGAAATGCCCGGCGCATCGCCGGGCATTTTTTCTTGATCGATCGCTGTTTGCGAACGGCTGCGCTGCGTCCGCAACGCCTTGAAAACAAGGCCGTGTTCAAGCGCGGCTAGGGCCCCTTGAAGACCCACATCAGATCATTGGCGAACCGCTCACGAAAACGGTCAGCGCCGATCCGCGAGAGATGGTTGTCGTCGATGTAGAGGATATCCGGCCCGTCAGCCGGCAAACAATCGGATTCGTTGCACACGAGACTTGCCGGATCGATCAGCCGGACAGCTGCGTGGTCTCGCGCGACGGCGGTCAGCACCCGATTGATCTCGGATACCCGCGCCTGAAATTCTACCTTTTGCGTTCCGCATCTCTCAAGCGGGCTGCCCGAAAGCCCGGCACGGGCAAGACAATCGACCGCGGATTGCCGGAGTTCCGGCAGGGGTCCAACGATCAGAATTCGTTTGATGCCACGCGCCTGTAACTCCGCGATCTGACGATCGAGCCCCTCGCGCAGCAATTCGAGATAGCTGGCGCCAGCCGGGCCCGAACGCCGCACCAGCGTGCTAACGATCCCTTCCTTGCCTGACGGGGTTGGCATGCCGTTATAGAGCGCCCACCGCGCAGTGAGGATCGCACCGTCGATTGCCGGATGTTCCGAGAGCCATCGGGACACGGTGTCGTTTTGTCCGGCGCAGGTCTTCGTGAAGGGCACTGTGAGCGACGGCGTGGGCGGGCATCCCGGCAACGCGAACACGGCAGCGGTGCGATCCCCGGACTTCGCGACAGCGTCCGCGATCCGGTAAAACATCCAGGCGTGAGAGTCCCCCCAGACAATGACATTCGGTGTGGTGCCGCCGCCGACGAAGCAGGCGTTGATGTCACCCGGAGGCTGACCAATCCGTTCACCACGGCAGTATGATATGGCATTCACTTCAAGCGAGGCGGTTGAGATGGGATGGCGCGGAGGTCCACCAACGCTCAGCAGCGCAACGATCGCCAAACCCGCCGATCCAGCCAAACCGGCGGCAACGATCCGGGAAGCATAACGGGGCAGTTCATTGTGATGCCGCAGTTGCCTGGTTGCTCGCTCCAGCCAGAAATACGTGATCACGGCGAGACCCAGCGCGGCAAGCGCCGCAAGTATCCGCGCCGGCAAGCCGATCTGCATGAGGTGGTTCGCGCGGGCAAAGACCAAAACCGGCCAGTGCCAAAGATACCAGCTGTACGATACGAGCCCGATAGCGACGAGCGCTCGCAGAGAGAAGATGCGCGTTACCAGCGCTGGCGATTGACCAAGCCCCGCCGCCAACAGCAGAGCCGTGCCGATTGTCGCGGCGATCGCGCCGCTTGTCGGGAAATTGCCCAGACCAGGTACGATCACGGCAACTGCAATCGCAGCCAGACCGATCAAGGTTGCGAGCTGCCGCGCAAGCCCCGGCCACGCCAGTCCGCGCAGCGAGGCGAGGCCCACCAGCGCCCCGAGACTGAACTGCCAGATGCGGGTCCACATCGCATAAAAGCCGAGCCGATGCAGGGACACCGGCCAAAACCAGGCGACAGCAAATGACACAACGATCGCGATGACGCACGCAGCGATCAGGACCCGCAGAGCGTCCAGATCGCGTTTCTTGGCGAGCGCCACGAGACCGACGAGAAAGGCCGGAGCTATCAGATAGTACTGCTCTTCCACACCGAGCGACCAGGTGTGCAACAGCGGCTGGATCTCGGAGTGTTTGGCGAAATAGCCAAACTTGAAGCTGAAGAAATAATTCGAGATCATCGCAGCGGTCGCAGCCGCGGAACGATGCAACTCGGTGATTTCAGCCGGGAGCAACGGGAAAAATCGCGCAAGCAGCACAGTCAGCGCAGTGACCAGCAGCAATGGCGGAAGAATGCGCAGGGCACGGCGCGCAAAGAATTCGGTGAAGGAAAAATGCCCGGCGATCGCTGATATCGCGATCTGCCGGGTAATCACAAATCCGGAAATTACAAAGAAGATATCGACGCCGACGAAGCCGCCCGGCATGAACGGCACGTCGGCGTGGAAGCCGATAACCGCCAGAATCGCAAGCGCTCTCAACCCATCGACGTAGACGAGCCGGGTGTCAGGCGATCGGCCTGCTCCGATCACATCGCCTTGACGATGCTCTCCGACACCTTCTTGGCGTCGCCGAGCAGCATCATGGTGTTGTCGCGATAGAACAGCGGATTGTCGATGCCGGCGTAGCCCGATGCGAGCGAGCGCTTGATGAACATCACGGTGCCCGCCTTCCAGACCTGCAGCACCGGCATGCCGTAGATCGGCGAGGTCTTGTCGTCTTCCGCCGCCGGATTGGTGACGTCGTTGGCGCCGATCACGAACGCGATGTCGGCCTGCGCGAACTCCGAGTTGATGTCCTCAAGCTCGAACACCTCGTCGTAGGGCACGTTGGCTTCAGCCAGCAGCACGTTCATGTGGCCGGGCATACGGCCTGCGACCGGGTGAATGGCGTACTTCACCTCGACGCCTTCCTTCTTCAGAATATCGCCCATTTCGCGAAGCGCGTGCTGTGCCTGCGCCACCGCCATGCCGTAACCCGGCACAATGATGACCTTCTGCGCATTCTTCATGATGAAAGCCGCGTCATCAGCCGAACCGAGCTTGACCGGCTTCACTTCGCCGCCGCCAGCGCCGCCCGCAGCCACGGTCTCGCCGCCGAAGCCGCCGAGGATCACCGAGATAAACGAGCGATTCATCGCGTGGCACATGATGTAGGACAGGATCGCGCCCGACGAGCCGACCAGCGCGCCGGTGATGATCAGCGCCGAGTTGCCGAGCGTGAAGCCGATACCTGCCGCCGCCCAGCCCGAATACGAGTTGAGCATCGAGATCACGACCGGCATGTCGGCGCCGCCGATCGGAATGATCAAGAGCGCGCCAAGCGCCAGCGCGATCAGCGTGATGATCCAGAAGTCGAGCGCACTCTGCGAGACGACGAGGCCGTAGATGAAGAACACCAGCGCCAACCCGAGGCCGATGTTGATGATATGCCGCGCCGGCAGGATGATCGGCGCGCCGCTCATGCGGCCCGAGAGCTTCATGAAGGCGATCACCGAGCCGGTGAAGGTCAACGCGCCGATGGCGACGCCGAGTGACATCTCGATCAGGCTTGCGGTCTTGATCAAGGTTGCCGAACCTGGGACCAGAATGTCGAACGCGCCCGGCGCATAGAACGCAGCCGCCGCCACGAGGACTGCGGCCATGCCGACCAGCGAGTGGAAGGCGGCGACGAGTTCCGGCATCGAGGTCATCGGTACGCGCTTGGCGATCACCGCACCAATGCCGCCGCCGATGCCGATGCCGCCAAGCACCAGAATCCAGCCAATCGCATCCGCCGGCGGATGTGCCGCCAGCGTGGTGGCGACCGCGATCGCCATGCCGATCATGCCGAAGAAGTTGCCCTGACGGGATGAGGCGGGGCTGGAGAGCCCGCGCAGCGACATGATGAAGAGCGAGCCTGCGACCAGATACAGCAGCGCTGCGAGATTTGCGTTCATTGCCCCCGCCCCTCTTACTTGGTCTTTTTCTTGTACATCGCGAGCATGCGCTGCGTGACAAGGAAGCCGCCGAAGATGTTGATCGAGGCGAAAATCAGCGCCACGAACCCGAACAGCCGGGCCCACAGCGGACCGTTGGAATTGCCGGCCAGCGAGACGCCGACCGCGAGCAGCGCGCCGACCACGATCACCGAGGAGATCGCGTTGGTCACCGACATCAGCGGCGTATGCAGCGCCGGCGTCACCGACCACACCACGAAGTAGCCGACGAACACGGCGAGCACGAAGATCGAGAGTTCGAAGACAAACGGACTGACGGCGTGAATGGCACTATCCATGGCTCGGTTCCTTACGCGCTTTTCGGCTGGAAGTTCGGATGGATCACCGCGCCGTCTTTCGTCAGCGCCGTGGCCTTCACCAGATCGTCATCCCATTTCACCGCAAGCGCCTTGGTCGACTTGTCGACCATGGTCTCGATGAACGAGAAGAGGTTCTTGGAATAGAGACTTGATGCGGAGGCCGCGACCCGGCCTGCAAGGTTCGGAATGCCGACGATCTTGACGTTCGACACCTCGGTGGTTTGACCCGACACCACGCCCTCGACATTGCCGCCGCGCTCGACCGCAAGATCGACCAGCACCGAGCCGGGCTTCAT
>JAKFUP010000036.1 GCA_021732625.1 Hyphomicrobiales bacterium | reverse complement strand
ACGCCGCAACGACAGGAGCCGATGCTGTGAAACACGATCCAGATCAGTTTCATGATCTTCCTTCGCCGTTACCGGCCGGAGAACGGCTGATCTGGCAGGGACGGCCGACATTCAAGGGGCTCGCGCTCAGAGCCTTTCACATCAGGGAGGTCGCCGTTTACTTCGGCCTTATCCTGATGTGGAGGCTCTGGTCGAATTGGTCGAGTGGCGCGTCATCTGGAGATGCCTTTGTTTCGGCCCTCTGGCTGATCGTGCCGGCACTCACCGGCATTGCCATTCTTGCAGGTCTTGCATGGCTTTTCCGGCGTTCAGCGCAATACACCATCACCAGCAAGCGCATCCTGCTGCAATTCGGGGTGGCGCTGCCGATGACGTTAAACATCCCGCTGACGCAGATCACCAATGCCGCCTTGCGATCTTATGCCGATGGCAGCGGCGACATTCCTCTCAAACTCACGGATGGCGGCAAGGCGTCGGTCCTTCTGCTGTGGCCGCATGTTCGGCCCTGGCGGCTTCGCATGGCCGAGCCGATGCTTCGTTCGATACCGGATGCGGCGCAGGTTGCAGCAAGACTCGCTGAAGCACTTTCGGGACGGCCAGGGCCGGTTGCGGTTTCGATCGCCCCGGTGGCCAACACCAACCGGTCGACGGGCGCAATGGCGGGTCCCGAAACAACTGTCGCAGCTTGAATGGAGACGAGCGATGAGTGAGGCCGTTCATGAGACCACAGTTCCGAAAGGCGCCTTGTTTGCCGTTGCCGGACTGCTGATGTTCGCGCTCGCTGCGGTGACTGCCTCGCGCCTGACCGGCGTCGGCGGCACGCAAATGACTCTCCCGAATGTGGTGGAAAGTCGGGATCTGCAATTCGAAGACGGAAAAGACGGCGCGGTGCTCGTTTTCGATGCGCGCGACCGCGGTCTGGTCGAGGTGCTTCCGCCCGGATCGAACGGGTTCGTCCGTGTGGTGCTTCGCGGCCTTGCCCGCGAACGCAGGATGAATGAAATCGGGGCGACGCCGCCATTCACGCTCAGCCGTTTCGAGAATGGCCAACTGACGCTGCAGGATACATCGACGGGCAAGCGCATCGATCTTGTCGCGTTTGGATCGAGCAACGCGGCTGCCTTTGAACGGCTGATGAATGCGCGAGGGGAAATCAAATGAGCAAAATATGGTTTGGAAGTCCGAAGATATTCAATGTGCCGTGCACGGTGGAGATCGAGCAGACGTCGGAAACGTTGCACGCTCATGTTGTGCTGGATGACGGCATCGAGATTCGACCAGGCGATGAGGTGACGGTGCTTAACGCACCGTCGCACGTGAACTTTGGCGAACGGCTGGTGGTGCGTCGCACCGCAACTGTTGTGCGCGCCGGACCGCTCGAGCGGATGCGCGCCCGGCTTGAGGGATATCTCGAACTCACCGAACTCTATGAAGTCAGTTTCTCGGACGGGAGGGCAACATGATCCCGATGGAAGGTGGAACTCAGGGCAGCCTGCGCGTCAACAAAGGCAATGCCGAAAGCACCGAGATGGCGCGCGAGGATACGATCCTCAGCCCACGTTTTTATACGACAGACTTTGAAGCGATGGATCGCCTCGATGTCAGCCTGGTGCGATCGGAATGGAACGCGGTGATCAAGGAATTGCGGGCGGATCATAACAAATCGCATTTCGTCAAGACCGACGAGTTCAACACCGATCTTGAAAATCTGCCGCCCGAACTGCGCAAGGAGTTCAAGGATTTTCTTGTCAGTTCTCTGACAGCGGAATTCTCCGGCTGCGTGCTCTATGCCGAGATCAAGAAGCGCATCAAGAATCCCGATATCCAGGAACTGTTCTCGTACATGAGCCGCGATGAAGCGCGCCATGCCGGGTTCATCAACGAGATATTGAAGGATCACGGCATCGGCGTCGATTTGAGTTTTCTCACGCGCGCCAAGAAGTACACGTACTTCAAGCCCAAGTTCATCTTCTACGCGACCTATCTGTCGGAGAAGATCGGTTACGCCCGATACATCACGATCTACCGGCAGCTCGAGCGTCATCCAGACCGGCAGTTCCATCCGATTTTCCGGTGGTTCGAGAAGTGGTGCAACGACGAGTTCCGTCACGGCGAAGCGTTTGCCCTGCTGATGCGAGCCGATCCCTCGCTGCTGCGCGGGATGAACAAGCTCTGGATCCGCTTCTTTTTGCTCGCGGTATTCGCAACGATGTACGTCCGAGACCACATGCGGCCTGCCTTCCACGACGCGATCGGGATGGACCCCGGCGATTACGACATGCAGGTTTTCCGCATCACGTCGGAGATCTCGAAGCAGGTGTTTCCGGTCGTACTGGATATCGACGATCCGCGATTCATGGCGGGACTGAAGCGTCTTCATTCCATTTCCGAAGCGATTGCCGACGCACGGGCGCGTGGTGGCATTGTCGGGGGACTGAAACGTGTCGGCCTTGTCGGTGCGGCAGCACTGACGTTCGCGCGATTGTTCGTGCTGCCGGCGAAGAAGAACGTTTTGCCGCGTGAAATCTGCCTTCAGCCCGCATGGTGATGGGAGCGGAGTTATGGCCTCATACGTAGTTCCACCGGTCTATGCAGCGTTCATATGGTGGTTCAGCACGGGGGCCGTGCTCTTGCTCGTGGGTCTTTCAAGCCGTTTCGATCCACTGCGGATCGGCGCGGCGATCCTGTTGTTCGGCGGTGCCTTGTTTGGAGTAGCGGCAACAGCCGGCGACACTACCGTGACCGCCGCTTATGCTGCGTTCACGTTCGCGATCTTTTTTTGGGGCGCTCAGGAAATCGCTTTCCTTGCGGGATGGATTACCGGACCGCGGGCCATGCCCTGTCCCGATGACGCAAGAGGCTGGCGTCGTCTGAGCCTCGCTTTGCAGGCAATTTTCTATCACGAACTGGCGCTGATAGCGTCGGGCCTCGCGATCCTGGCTTTGACCTGGCAAAGCGACAATCAGGTTGCGCTCTGGACCTTTGCCGCACTCTGGATTTTGCGTCAAAGCGCGAAGATCAATCTGTTTCTCGGCGTGCCAGTCACCAACGACGAGTTGATGCCTGACACGGTGAAGTTCCTGAAGACGTTCTTTGCGCGCCGCTCGGTGAGCATTTTCTTCCCGATATCGGTCACTCTGGCGACGGCGGTTCTCGTCCTTCTGGTTCAGCGCATCGTCGAAGTTGCGGCGAATCCATTCGAGGTCGCGAGCTGGGCACTAATATCGACGCTGTTCGCGCTTGGTGTTCTCGAACACTGGTTCATGCTGCTTCCGCTGCCGGCGATGACGTTGTGGGGTTGGGGCGTGCGTTCGCCTCCATTGGTGGAAAAGCCTGTCGTGCAGGCGGCGGTGACCCGGAATGCCGCGGTGGTGCCGATCTCTTGCATGATGTCGCAGCTCGCTAACGTACCTTCAGCGCCGCCTGAGGAGAAAATAGTTTCGCAAGTTGTGGAACTCACGGTCGTTCGAAACGACCAGAAGCCTTCCAAATCTGCCGCCGCTTGTGCGCGGCAGCGGCTCGAGGACGAATTTCGGCAGACTTTTCTGGAGAAAAACCGGCACGCAAACCTGACGACACCCCGACTGAACGTCGGCGTGGAGTCGGTCACGAATTTCAACGGGAGATCGTAATGAACTACGAAGCTTATTTCCGGCGTCAGCTTGAGGGTCTCCACCGCGAAGGACGGTATCGCGTGTTTGCTGATTTGGAGCGCAAGGCGGGCGAGTTTCCGCGCGCAAGGCATCACGGCAGTCGCGGCGCGGGAGACGTGACGGTCTGGTGTTCCAACGACTACCTTGGCATGGGGCAGCATCCTGCAGTTCTCGCGGCCATGCACGAAGCGCTGGACAAATGCGGGGCGGGCGCTGGCGGAACCCGCAACATTGCGGGGACCAACCACTACCATGTCCTGCTTGAGCAGGAGCTAGCAGACCTTCACGGCAAGGAAGCGGCGTTGCTGTTTACGTCCGGATATGTGTCCAATATGGCTTCGCTGAGCACGCTTGCGTCGCGCATGCCGGGCTGCGTCATCCTGTCGGACGAACTGAATCATGCTTCGATGATCGAGGGTATCAGACACAGCCGCAGCGAAACGCGGATCTTTGCGCACAACGATCCGCGCGATCTGGAACGCAAGCTGTCGGACCTTGATCCGCATTCACCGAAACTCGTCGCATTCGAGTCGGTCTATTCGATGGATGGCGACATCGCACCGATTGCCGAATTGTGCGACGTCGCGGACGCTCACAATGCCATGACGTATCTGGACGAGGTTCATGCCGTCGGACTTTACGGTCCGAAGGGCGGCGGTGTTGCTGATCGCGAGGGACTGAGCCATCGGCTGACGGTGATCGAAGGCACGCTGGCCAAGGCGTTTGGCGTCATCGGCGGCTATGTCGCAGCGTCGGCGACGATCTGCGACTTTATACGCAGTTTCGCGTCGGGCTTCATCTTCACCACGTCGCTTCCGCCTGCTGTTGCCGCCGGTGCGCTGACCAGCATCCGCCATCTGAAATCCTGTTCGGCGGAGCGCGAAAGGCATCAGGACCGCGTCGCATCGCTACGCTCCCGTCTTGACGAGGCTGGTGTTTCGCATTTGCGAAATCCCAGCCATATCGTTCCCGTCATGGTCTGCGATCCGGTGCTCTGCAAGCAGATCAGCGATGTGCTGATCGATCGCTACGGAATCTACGTTCAGCCGATCAACTACCCGACCGTGCCGCGTGGAACCGAGCGTTTGCGGATTACGCCGTCACCGCATCACACCGATGCCGATATTGAGCATCTGGTGAATGCGCTCGCTGAAATCTGGGCTGAGGTCGGCCTCGCAAAGGCGGCTTAGCCATCGGGAGTTGCAGTTTGACGATAGCCTGACGATCTCTCAATGCAGGCGCACGACGTCTGCCCTTGAGCCGAGGCTGAGGTTTGGGTAGTCAGGCACGGGAAGGCTTGGCCAGCGACACGGCGAGCGCCTTCGCCCGCCCGAGTGATTGCCTTGAGTGCATCGAGACTTCCCGAACAATCGACCGTGAAAGCCGCGCTGTGGATGTGCGGCTGGCTGGCGGCCATGTTGATGCTGTTGGTTGCGGGCAGGGCAACGGCCCGTGAGCTAAACGTGTTCGAGGTGATGGAGATCCGTTCCATCATCGGATTGGCGCTGCTGTATCCGCTGATCCGGCGCAACGGCGGGTTTGGCTCGCTGCGGACGTCTAATCCGTTGCAGCATCTGGTCCGCAACTCGGTGCATTATCTGTCGCAGTATCTCTGGTTTGTTGCGCTGACATTGATTCCGATCGCGCAGGTCGTCTCGATCGAGTTCACGATGCCGATCTGGACCGCGATCTTTGCCGCGGCTTTTCTCGGCGAGCGGATCACGCAGTGGAAGGCTTTGGCCATTGCGTTCGGGCTGGCGGGCGTACTTGTCATCGTGCGCCCGAGCTTCAGCGCAGCCAACAACGGACAACTTATCATGCTGGTCGCCGCCATCGGATTCGGGGCTTCGATCGTACTGATGAAATCGCTGACACGCACCAACAGCGTGGTCACTATCATTTTCTGGATGCTGATCATCCAGTCAGCGATCGGCCTCTTGCCGGCGCTCTATGTGTGGACATGGCCACCAGCGCATCTGTGGCCGTGGCTTGTGGTGGTGGCGTTCTGCGGCACCTATTCGCATTACTGCATGACGCAGGCGATGCGCTATGCCGACGCGACGGTGGTCATGCCGATGGATTTCCTGCGCATGCCGCTCAGCGCAGTCGTCGGCTGGCTGGTTTACTCGGAACA
>JAKFUP010000034.1 GCA_021732625.1 Hyphomicrobiales bacterium | reverse complement strand
ACCCGGCAACAGCAAATCCGGCAGCTTGTAGTCCGGCTCGAGCCCGCGCGTCACCGCATCGAACGTCTTGCGCGAAACGCCGGCCTTCTGCGCTTCGGGCCACAGCGAGGCGATGAATTGCGTGAAGGCAGCGTCAGCGGCGCGAGCTGGTTCAGACCCGAAAAGCCCGATCAGCAAAAGGCTTGCCGCAGCGGCGATCCGCAGCAGTCCGGCGCATCGCGCGGCGAAGTGTCGTGTCACGCCGGCCGCCGCGCCAGCGAGAGCCAGATGCCGCCGCCAATCAGCATGCTGCCCGACAACCGCCCGAGCAGCTTTGCGCGCGATGGCTTCATGAACCACGCTCGGCCCAATCCAGACGCGATTGCCCAGCCGGAATCAGTCAGCGCAGTCATCAGCACCGAAACGATGCACATGACCATCAACTGAAAATCCGGAGGCAGCGCCGGATCGACAAACTGCGGCAGGAACGCCGTGAAAAACACCGCGGTCTTGGGGTTGGACAGCGCGATCAGGAAGCCACGCCAGAAATGGACGCGCCCTGTCATCAGCGCTGGATCAGCCTTGCCCGCGTGCCGCCAGACCTGAATCCCGAGCCAGACGAGATACGCCGCGCCCGCCCACCGAATAATATCGAACAGCAGAGCAGAGCTTTTCAGAATCCATGTCAGTCCGAACGCAATCGCCACGATCAGCACGGACGTTCCGCCGACAGTTCCAGCGACCGTCGTAAGCGCCGCACCTACACCCTGCGTGGCGCCGGTCGAGATCACCAGGGTCACGATCGGTCCCGGCGAAATGACGAATACGAAGGTGATGAGCAGGAAAGCAGTGAAGAGTTCGGGGTTCATGGCTGGCTCTGGCGATTGAGCTTACGGATCGGTGCGGCATAATATGCGCACGTTTAAGAGCTGCCAAATAGCTCCCGTCTTGAAAATAGCTCGAAAGTCAGTATATTATGGTAATATACATCGATGTTTGATCCGGATAATATCTCGGGGTTTGATTGGGACGACGGCAATGCCCGCAAGAGCGCCGACAAACACGGCGTCAGTCAATCTGAGGCAGAACAGGTCTTTATGAACGAACCGCTGATCGTGGCGGAAGACGCAAGACACAGCATGAACGAAGTCCGCTTTCAAGCACTGGGCAAGACTGGCGCCGGCAGACTGTTACATGTCGCGTTCACGCTGCGACAGAATGCAACTTTGATACGAATCATTTCCGCGCGTGACATGAATCGCAAGGAACGCGCGATCTACGAAGGAACGGATAATGAAAAAGAAACTTAAGCCGGTCCCGAAATTCAGGAACGAGGCGGAGGAACGCAAGTTCTGGGAAACGAACGACTCCACGCCCTATATCGACTGGAGCAAGGCGCAGCGCGTTCGCTTTCCCAGTCTGAAGCCCTCGACAACCGCGATCTCGCTACGGCTGCCGGTCAGCCTGCTGGAGCAAATCAAGATCGCCGCCAACAAACGCGACGTGCCGTATCAGTCGCTGATCAAGATCTGGCTTAGTGAGAAGGTGGGATAGTCCACGCCACCACATTCGAGGCAGCTAACTCCAGTATTTCTCGGAGATGAGCAGACTTTGCCTTGGATACCCGATCTTGGCTCACCATAATTTCCAACTCTGGAATAGAAATTGTGGGCTTTTCCTTTGGAGCAATTTCTGATGCTCGCAGGATATAGAAATCCCACCGAGCAACGTCAAAATGATCGGCTAATTCGGTTCTGTCATCGTGATAACAAAGCAAATAGATTTCAGTATGTCGGCCAGATTCTGAAATCCACTTATCTTCTATGAAGTATCCTGTCTTAAATCCAATAGGAAATTTTCCAACCCTGCTTTTGATTATTTGATCCCCGTCTTTATCCCAGCTCTGCCGCGCAGCGGATTGCTTGATTTGCAAACGAACTATGCCGCTCTCTAAAATTCGTTCGAAATCCCAAGCGTGCCAGTCTCCAGCACAGTGCTTCCAGCTATCTCCAAGCTCCGAAGATACAATTTCCTCAATCAATTCACCTCGAAAATTGTTTTGAACGATAGGCCTGTCAAAGAGGCGCTTATTTAAGCGATCGCGCAAGTCATCGGCTCTTGGCTTGGAATTTGGTAACACTGCTCTCACCGCATCAGCTTCTTGTACTTCACCCGGTGCGGAATGATGCTGTCCTGGCCGAGGCGGCGCATCTTGTCCTTTTCGTAATCCTGGAAATTGCCTTCGAACCACTCGACATGGCTGTCGCCCTCGAAGGCCAGGATATGCGTCGCGATGCGGTCGAGGAACCAGCGATCATGGCTGATGATCACAGCGCAGCCGGCGAAATCTTCCAGCGCCTCTTCCAGCGCACGAAGTGTATCGACGTCGAGATCGTTGGTTGGCTCGTCGAGCAGCAACACGTTGGCGCCCGACTTCAGCATCTTGGCGAGATGCACACGGTTGCGCTCGCCGCCTGACAGCGCGCCGACCTTCTTCTGTTGGTCGGCACCCTTGAAATTGAACGCCGAGCAATAGCCGCGCGAGTTCACTTCCTTCTTGCCGAGCAGGATCTGGTCGTTGCCGCCGGAAATTTCCTCCCACACGGTCTTCTTGCCCTCCAGCGCATCGCGTGACTGATCGACGTAGCCGAGATGCACTGACTCACCCACGGTGATCGTACCGGCGTCGGGCTTTTCCTGCTCGGTAATCATCCGGAACAGTGTGGTCTTGCCGGCGCCGTTGGCGCCGATCACACCGACAATGCCGCCCGGCGGCAGCTTGAAGGTGAGATTGTCGATCAGCAAGCGATCGCCATAACCTTTGCTCAGCGCTTCGAAATCGACAACGTTCTGACCGAGCCGCTCCGCGACGGGGATGACGATTTGCGCTGTCTGGGTCTGCTTGTCGCTGGCCTGCTTGAGCAGGTCTTCGTAGCGCTGGTAACGCGCCTTGGATTTTGCCTGGCGCGCCTTCGGCGACGAGGCGATCCACTCCTGTTCGCGCTCCAAGGTTTTCTGATGGGCGGCATCTTCACGGCCCTCCTGCAGTAACCGCTTCTGCTTCTGCACCAGCCACGACGAATAATTGCCCTCGTAGGGAATGCCCTTGCCGCGGTCGAGTTCGAGAATCCAGCTCGTCACGTTGTCGAGGAAGTAGCGGTCATGGGTCACGATCAGGATCGCGCCGGGATAATTGCGCAGATGGCCCTCAAGCCACGACACGGATTCCGCGTCGAGATGGTTGGTCGGCTCGTCGAGCAGCAGCAGCTCGGGCTGATCGAGCAGCAGCTTGCACAGAGCAACGCGGCGGCGCTCACCGCCCGAGAGCTTCGTCACGTCCGAGTCATCCGGCGGGCAGCGCAGCGCGTCCATCGCCTGATCGACCTTGCTGTCGAGATCCCACAAGCCTTGAGCTTCGATCTCGTCCTGCAGTTTGGTCATCTCGTCGGCGGTCTCGTCGGAATAGTTGACCGCGAGATCATTGTAACGGTCGAGGATCGCCTTCTGCTTGGCGACGCCCAACATGACGTTCTCGCGAACTGTCTTGGTGGCATCGAGCTGCGGCTCCTGCTCGAGATAACCGACGCGCGCTCCCTCGGCGACCCATCCCTCGCCGTTAAAATCCTTGTCGAGACCGGCCATGATCCGCAGCAGCGTGGATTTACCCGAGCCATTGACGCCGAGCACGCCGATCTTGGCGTCCGGGTAAAACGACAGATGAATGTTATCCAGCACCTTGCGGGTCGGATAGGCCTTGGTCAGGCCCTGCATGAAGTAGACGAACTGGCGAGCCATCGCGTCCTTGACCGATCAATGAGGGGGTTTTCGTTGCCGCTGATGTAGCCGCCCGGTTCCGAAAGGGCAACCATCCGGTTAAGGCAATGGCAAGCTTAACGCGCGATGGCCCGCAGGTAAGGATCATTCAAACTGCATTTTAATCATCTGGCCGCAACGTGATCTCCACGTCACGAATCAAGCCGACAAGACCGTGTCGGCATCACGTCTCGGCGGAACCAGAATGGCGGCCATCAACGGACCGGTCTCCACCGGCAGCATCGAGCGCAGCGCGGACAAAGGCGGCGTGCTGGCCGAGATCGCAGAGTTCTGGCGGCAGTTCGTTGGCGCGGCTTTCAGTCCATACCGCCCGGAAGAGCACTATATGCGCGGACCCGGACCGGCCTGGCGCAAGAAACACGGCCTGAACAGGACTGCGCACTAATCCAATCCTGGTTGATCGGTATCCCGAGCGGCTTGCACGAACTTGCTCCGTGAGCGACCATGCGCTGCCTCCATGGTTCCGCTTGTGAGCCGCAACACTCCCTCTATTGGATACTGAAACCATGCGTCTGCGCTGTGCAATTCTCGACGACTACCAAAATGTGGCCTTGAAGCTGGCCGACTGGACGGCACTGAAGGACAAGATCGACATCACCGTCTTCAATGCTCCCTTCGCCTCGATCGCCGACGCCACAGCCAAGCTCAAGGACTTCGAGATCATCTGCGCCATGCGCGAACGCACGCCGTTCAGCGAGGACGTCATCGCGTTACTGCCGAACCTTAAACTACTGGTGACATCCGGCATGCGCAACGCTGCGATCGATATTCCGGCAGCGGCGAAACGCAATATCGTCGTGACCGGCACCGGCGGTGTCGGCAATCCGACCGCCGCTCTCACCATCGGCCTGATGCTGGAACTGACGCGCAAGATCGGTTTCGAGAACGCCCGCATGAAAGCGGGCCAGCCGTGGCAATCGACTATCGGCGAGGATCTCGATGGCAAGACGTTTGGCGTCGTCGGTCTTGGCAAGCTCGGCCAGAAAGTAGCGGAGATCGCCAAGGCGATCGGAATGAACGTTCTGGCCTGGAGCACGAACCTCACTCCGGAAGCCTGCGCCGCAGTTGGCGTAACCTACGCTACAAAGGAACAACTGTTCTCGCAGGCCGATGTCATCAGCGTCCATGTGGTGCTGTCAGCGCGCTCGCGCGGCCTGATCGGCCGCGAGGATCTGCGGCGGATGAAGCCGACCAGCTATCTGATCAACACCGCGCGTGCGCCGATTGTGGATGAAGATGCGCTCATTGAGGTGTTGCGCGAGAAAAAGATCGCGGGCGCGGGTCTCGATGTGTTCCCGGTTGAACCGCTGCCGCTCGATCATCCGCTGCGCACGCTCGACAACGCAGTAATAACCCCGCACCTCGGCTACGTCACCGAGGAAACCTATCGGCGATTCTACGTCGAGACGGTTGAGGATGTCGCCGCATGGCTCGCGGGCAAGCCGGTTCGCGTGCTGAGCTGACGAAATTGACTCCGTCACCCTGAGGCGCGCGGCGCAAGCCGCGCCTCGAAGGGCGGCGGCCCGATGCGAAATAACATCACCCTTCGAGGCTCGCCGCAAAACGCGGCTCGCACTTCAGGATGACGAGAACAAAGAGAATATCAGCGGATCGTGACAGGAGCCGGCAGCGGCGGCACCGATGTCGGTCCGGTGCCAGGAATATTGCCCTGATAGCCGGGCGCATTCGACGCGATATTTCCCTGCGGCAACGGAGCAGAACCACCTTGAGGTGCATAGCCCTGAGGTGAATAGCCCTGAGGTGAATAACCTTGGCTGCTCTGCAACTGCACCGGATCGGCCGCTGCAGTGTTTGCCGGAATCGGCGGCTTGCCGCCCGGAAGCACGACAACGCGGGTGCCGACCTTCACACGCTCGAACAGATCGGCCACATCGTCGTTCAGCATGCCGATACAGCCCGACGAGACGAACTGGCCAATGGTCGACGGCTGGTTGGTGCCGTGAATGCGATAGACGGTGTTGCCAAGATACATGGCGCGCGCGCCGAGCGGATTGCCC
>JAKFUP010000224.1 GCA_021732625.1 Hyphomicrobiales bacterium | reverse complement strand
CCCTCTTGTGCGACACATGAAGGAGACAATGACGTCACGTAGCTTAATACCAGATACGCATTGGCAAACCCTTCGTATCGCTCGGCGGATCGCCTTGCGGCACCACATGACCCTGATCGAAATCGCGAGCCGCAATGGCCACCGCGCAGGCGTCGAGCACATCGTCGGCCTTTGCGCCGGTCCCTCGTTTCGTCTGCGTCAGCCATGTCTTGAGTTGATCGAAACCCGCACGGCCGAGGATCGCACAACGCAGATCGATGCCTTCCGGCTCCTTTTTCGAGGGCAACGGGACATTGCCGTTGAGACGAAGGAACACCAGTTCGGGATGAGCCTCGCGCAGATCGGCTTTCGGATGCCGCGAGATAAAATCATCAACCTCGCGGATTTTCGGCACCAGATTCCAGAGCTGAACGGACACGCCGGCCTCGCGGCGTTGCTTGAGAACCGTATTCGCCTCCGCCTGAAAGGAAAACCCGAGCAGACTTCGCCGTGCGCCGGTAAAGACCCGCGAACGATGCGCGCCAAGCAATCGTCTTGCCTCGATATCGCAGTGACGGCTGCCTGAATCCGGAAGCCCGATCGGCATATCGATCGCGGCGCGGTCGAAACGCAGCGACGACAGTTCCTCAAGCGTGCCGAGGAAATGAAGTTCGCGTGCCGCCCCATCCATAAGGACGGCTACCCAGCCCCCGCGAAATCCATCCAGCCCGACAACGACCATCGCGCGACTTAGCAAAAGCCGGGTCACACATGTCAATGATCTTCGTGGGCAGCCCGTTTTCGCCCCACGCGCTTGCGAGTGGACGCTGCCTTGCCCGGTTTTTTCTTTTTCGAAGCAACGCGCATGTTATCCACCAGATTGGGATACGCGCGACCGGCGCGGCGGGCACGCGCCTCGGCCGCGGATTTTTCTTTCGGACTCAACTTCTTCGCAGCCGCGCCTGTTCGCTTGCGTGGGTTATCCCGCTTCCATGGTGCGCGTTTGGTTGCCATCGCGGAAATAACGCGAGTGTCGTGAAAAAGTTCAAGACATCAGACGTGGGGGAACGGCGTCTTCGACACCAAAACGGCGCGCAGCAGCGCGATCACGTCGGTGCCTGGCGGCAGCCTTCCCAGAATAGGATTGAGCCGGCCATGCTGCGCCAAAAGCGCAAAGCCGTGCACCATCGACCACGCGCGCACCATGTCCGCCGCCTGCGGCAGCGACAATGCCGTCGTATTGACGCTCTCGTGCCGCATCGCTCCGACCGCGCCGGCGAAATTACGGAACGAGGCTATGAGTGCCTCTTGCAGAGCGGGCCGCTGCATATCGAGCCGCTCGCCGCGGAACATCAATTGAAACAATCCCGGATGCGCCAGCGCAAACCGCACATAGGCCTCTCCGGTCGAATCGAACGCCGCCTGCGGCAGCGGATCGGCAGCGCGCGCGCTGGAGATCGCGGCGTTAAATTTGCGAAAGCCGACAGCAGCAAGCTCGCTGAGCAGCCCGGTCAGGTCGCCGAAATGATGCGTCGGCGCGGCATGCGATACGCCCGCCTCGCGCGCTGCTGCGCGCAAGGTCAGCCCCTGAACACCGTCGCGCTCCAGCACCCGCTCGGCCGCCCCAAGCAACGCGCTGTGCAGATCGCCATGGTGATAGCGGGCTGCGGTCGCCGCGCCCGGTTTCTTGACCGCCAGGCGCGGTCGGCCCTTCGATGGGACCTTTCGCGGCTTTTCGGTCAAACGGCTGGGTTTTCGGGCTTTTCCGGGGTTCATAGCCGCATCATGCACTTTTATCTTTACATCGTCAAGATTTCGCTTGACGCTCTCACCGGGCTGGCCTAGTGATATCTTGACGATGTAAAGATAATCGCGGAGCCGATGTCATGGTCATCTTTTTCACCCTTGCCCCGTTCGGTGCGTTCAGCCTGCTGCTAATGGTCAACACATCCGCGATGGCCGCGTTCGCCGCAGCCATCCTCGCCGCGGGGCTGGTGATGTTCGATCTGATCCGCAAGCGTCCGGTGAAAATCCTTGCGTCCGGAACGCTGCTGATGTTCGGCGGCATGAGCGCCACCCTCGCCGTCAGCGGCAACGATTGGAGCGACAGCACGCTCCGGATGGCGGTGGATGGAGGCCTACTCGCGATCGCGCTGTTCTCACTCGCGATCCGCCTGCCGTTCACGATTCAATATGCCCGTGAGGCGGTCGATGCCGAGACGGCGGCGCTGCCCGGCTTTGTTCAGGCTAATTATGTACTGACCTGGATGTGGGCCGCTGCGTTCATTCTGATGCTTGCGGCGAATCTGACGGTCATCTACATGCCGACGTTCCCGCTGTGGACAGCGCTTGTGGCCGTGTTCGCTGTGCGCAGCGCCGCGATCTATTTCACGCGCTGGTATGCGCAGCACCGCACGGACGCCGGAACACGGGCGCATGCAAAAAATACAGCGACAGCAGGCCTTCTCGCCAACGCGCCGTAAGCCAAACTGACAAGACAGGCCTCTCCATGAAGAACGTCCTCGCCCAGATCGCGACTGATTTCCTCGCCACGCTGTTGTTTCTCGCAGTGTTTCTCGCCACCGGCAATGTGGTGATCGCAACCGTCCTGGCGATCGCTGCTGCCGTAGCCCAATTCATTTATGCGCGCAGCAAGGGACGTTCGCTCGATCTGATCAGTTGGGCGAGCCTTGCACTGGTGCTCGTCCTCGGCGGCACCACGCTGATCACGCAGGATCCGCGTTTCGTTCTGATGAAGCCGAGCATCGCGCACTTTGCGATTGGCGCGATCATGCTGCGCCCCGGCTGGATGCTGCGCTATCTGCCGCCGATCGTGACCGGCAACATTCCGGACCTTGCGCGGAAGGCGGGGTATGCGTGGGCGGCGCTGATGTTCGCGATCGGTCTCGGCAATATCGCGGTCGCATGGACCGGCGATCTCAAGCTCTGGGCATTTTATGTGTCGGTTGTGGCCATCGGCGCGAAAATCATTGCGTTTGGCGCCGTGTATTTGGTTTTTCGTTCCGCGATCGGCCAGAAGCTGACCGCAAAAGCGGCAAATGCTTGAGATTCATCACAAAATCGGGAGGTGCTTTGAAAATTAACGAGTCGTGAACCATATGTTGCGATGCAACGTCCACGAGGAGAGCCCGTATCTATCGAGCTACCAACAACAACAACATCAAGAAACGCGACCACCACATTCGAATGTACGACAGGAATAGACCTTGAACTCTCCCAGCCTCACTCTCCAATGTTACCGCGCCATCCGTAACGAGCGGCGCGCCAACGATCTCACCGTCGAAGCCCTGTTACGAGAGGTTCTCGTCTCGCTGGCAACGACCATTTCCAATGTCTTTCACGCGGTTGCCGGCGAATACGCGGCCTATAATGCGCGCCAGGAAAGCCGCCGCCGTCACTATCGGCGCTTGATGCGGGCTGTCGGCCAGAAAAGAACGGCCCGCGATCTTCGTCCAGTCACCTTGCTCGCGACGAGCGATGCGCCGGAGCTTGCCCCCGCGCCTCTCGTTCACTTCGCACCGCAGGCCGGCAAACAACGCCAGTACAACGCGGTCGCACAAACAGCGCCCGGCGACGAGGCCCCGCTCGCCCCGGAAGCTCACGTTTGCGACCGGGCAAGCCGCCAGCCGGCGCGCGACGTGACGACATCCTGACAACCGGCGGCGGCATTTCCGCGCGCATCTCTCGGCAACGCTGAAAAATCGCTTCCGCCCCTCCCCGATCCGGGATATCGAGGCGCAATTGACCTCGCCTCGATATCCCCTCGGAGATTTGACCATGTCAGTGGACGGAAACTGGAATCTCACCATGAGCACGCCGATGGGCGAGCGCAACGCAATGTTGTCGCTGAAAAGCTCGGGCTCGACGCTGACCGGCACGCAATCGGCCGAAGGCAACACCGGCGAGATTCAGGACGGCATCGTCAACGGCAACAACGTGTCGTGGAAGATTTCAATCACCAATCCGATGCCGCTGACACTCGACTTCAACGGCGCGGTTGATGGCGATGCGATCTCCGGCAAGATGAGCCTCGGCATGATGGGCTCGTTCTCGTTTTCGGGGACAAGGGCGTAAGTTATCCCAATCTTCACTCAGCAAAATTGTCATGGCCGGGCTTGACCCGGCCATCCACGTCTTCTTGCAGCAAAAGATTAAGACGTGGATCACCGGGACAAGCCCGGTGATGACGCATAGTGATTGAGGTACGACCTTAGATCCTCACCCCAGATTCAAGTCTTTGAAGAAGTCGTTGCCCTTGTCATCGACAATGATGAACGACGGGAAATCCACCACCTCGATGCGCCAGATCGCTTCCATGCCAAGTTCGGGATAATCCACGACCTCGACCTTCTTGATGCAATCCTGCGCCAGATTAGCTCCGACGCCGCCGATCGAGCCCAGATAAAATCCGCCGTGCTTCTTGCACGCCTCACGCACCACCGGCGCGCGGTTGCCCTTCGCCACCATGATCATCGAGCCGCCCGCGGCCTGGAATTGGTCGACGAACGAATCCATGCGGCCTGCGGTCGTGGGACCGAACGCACCTGATGCGTAGCCTTCCGGAGTCTTGGCGGGACCGGCGTAATAGATCGGATGATTCTTGAAGTAGTCCGGCAGCGGTTCGCCGTTATCCAGCTTCTCGCGCAGCTTCGCATGCGCCGAGTCACGCGCGACGATCATGGTGCCGGTCAGCGACAGCCGCGTCTTGGTCGGATATTGCGAGAGCTGCGCCAGCATCTCCTTCATCGGCCGGTTGAGATCGACCTTCACCACTTCGCCGCCGAGCGTTGCTTCCACTTCCGGCAGATACTGCGCCGGATTATGCTCCAGCTCTTCCAGATAGACGCCGTCCCTGGTGATCTTGCCGAGCACCTGACGATCGGCGGCGCACGAGACGCCAAGCCCGATAGGTAGCGATGCGCCATGACGCGGCAAACGAATGACGCGCACGTCGTGGCAGAAATACTTTCCGCCGAACTGCGCGCCGACGCCGAGCGATTGCGTCATTTTCAGAACTTCCTGCTCCATCTCCAGATCGCGGAACGCATTGCCGGCATCCGAGCCGTGCGTTGGTAGCGCATCGAGATAGCGCGCGGAGGCGAGCTTCACCGTCTTCATGGTGAGTTCGGCCGAGGTGCCGCCAATCACGATGGCCAAGTGATACGGCGGACACGCCGCGGTGCCGAGCGTCAGCACCTTCTCTTTGAGGAATGCGTGCATGCGATCCTTGGTCAACAGCGACGGCGTGCCCTGAAACAGGAACGCCTTGTTGGCCGAACCGCCGCCCTTCGCCATGAACATGAACTTGTAGTTGTCCTCACCTTCCGCATAGATTTCGCACTGCGCCGGCATGTTGTTTGCCGTGTTCTTTTCCTCGAACATCGACAGCGGTGCCACCTGCGAGTAGCGCAGGTTGCGCTTGAGGTAAGCATCGCGCGCGCCCTCAGACAGCGCGGCCTCGTCGTCGCCCTCGGTCAGAACGCGCGAGCCTTTCTTGCCCATGATGATCGCGGTGCCGGTATCCTGACACATCGGCAGCACGCCGCCGGCCGAGGTGTTGGCGTTCTTCAAAAAGTCGAACGCGACGAACTTGTCGTTGTCGCTGGCTTCCGGATCATCGAGAATTTTCTTGAGCTGCTTGAGATGGCCCGGCCGCAAGTAGTGATTGATTTCGCCGAACGCCGCCTCGGACAGCGCCCGCAGCGCCTCGTGGCTCACCACCAGCATGTCCTTGCCCATGATCTTTTCGACCCGGACGCCCTCGGTCGAAACCTTCTTGTACGGCGTGTCGTCATGGCCGAGCGGAAACAGCGGGGTGTGCTTGTAGGGCGGGAGCGGAGCGG
>JAKFUP010000184.1 GCA_021732625.1 Hyphomicrobiales bacterium | reverse complement strand
AAGAAGCAGATGATGAAAGCCAGACCGAACGCGAGCAGCGCTTTGATCAGCCGCGAGCGCAGCTCGATCAGGTGCTCCATCAAGGGCGCCTTGGTGGCTTCGATGTCTTCCGCGCTCATGACGCTTTCGCTTCCCCGGCGACATTCGCGGGCGTTGCGGACGTGGAGGTTGCGGGCTGGATCTCAGGAGCTGCTTGCGCAGCGGGCGCGGATTCTGCAACAGCAGATTCTACAACAGGCGTATCGCGCGAGGTATCGAGCTTCAGTGCTTCCTCGACATCCTTTTGCGCGCTGCTCAGCAAGTTACCGCCGGTGAAGTCGTGCGCGGCTTCCTTGATATCATCAAAGGACTTCTTGACGTCAGCCATCTCGGCTTCGCGCATCGCTTCCTGAAACTGCCCCTGGAAATCGGCTGCCATGCGGCGTGCCTTCCCCATCCATTGACCGACCATGCGTAGCACGCCGGGCAATTCCTTCGGGCCGAGCACGACGAGCGCGACGACGCCGATCAGAACCAGTTCACTCCAACCGATGTCGAACATGGAAGTTTCCGCTTACGAGGCCGAATGGCCCCGATATCTCTCAGCGACGTGTCTTATAACAACGTCTCAGCGCGAGACGGCTAGCACCTAATGCCGGCCGCTGTCGCATCTTTTGCGACGTCAGCCGACCTTGGTCGCATCCGTTCGCGCCGGCTGGCCCGGAGCGCTGTCGATGGTCTTCATGGGCTCAGGCGGCTTGTCCGCAGCCATATCCTCGTCCTTCATACCCTTTTTGAAGGCCTTGATGCCCTGAGCCATGTCACCCATCAGATCGGAAATCTTGCCGCGGCCGAACAGCAGCAGCACCACAACGATCACGAGCAGCCAGTGCCAGATACTCAACGAACCCATAGCTTAGTCCTCCAAAGCGGTACGGCCGGGGTCACCGGCCAAATCTTGCTGCGAAACTAGGCGCGGGAGGTGTCAAAAACAAGGACTTAGCTGCGCTTGACGCGCGGCCAAACGCCTTGTTGTCAGCATCGTTACCGGCGAAATCCCTACTCTTTGCCGCCGCTTTCCGGCTCCGGCGTGGGTGCCAGACCGAAGTCCAGATCGCCGGGATCGAGCGGGTCTTCATCTTCGCGTAGCGCCGGATCGTCCGACGGCATCGGAATGCTGAAACTCGACGGGAGCCGCGGATCGAGCAAACCGGTTCCTTTCAACTCGTCCAGGCCCGGCAAATCGCCCAATGCCTCAAGGCTGAACTGGGACAGGAACGCTTCGGTCGTTCCGAAGGTCAGCGGCCGGCCCGGCGTCTTGCGGCGGCCACGCGGTCTGATCCAGCCGGTCTCCAGCAGCACGTCAAGCGTGCCCTTGGACGTAATGACGCCCCGGATTTCCTCGATCTCGGAACGGGTCACCGGCTGATGATAGGCGATGATCGCAAGTGTCTCGATCGCGGCGCGCGACAGCCGGCGGGTTTCCGTGCTTTCGCGCGTCATCAGCCACGACAGATCGTTGGCCGTCCGGAAAGTCCACTTGTTGCCAACCTTGACCAGGTTGACGCCGCGCAGCGCGTACTCGGCCTGCAACTGCGCCAGCGCCTGCTTGATATCGATGCCATCGGGCATCCGCTTGGCGAGCGCCGTCTGATCGAGCGGTTCGCTGGAGGCGAATAGCAGCGCCTCAAGCAACCTCAATTCTTCAGGGCGCGCGGCGGTTTGTTCGGAACTCTCCGCATCATCGACGAGGCGTTTTTCGGCCAAGCTTGCCATGGCTTCTTCTCCTTCCACCTAGAACATGGTCCCGAAAAACGGATACCGATTGTCGAAACGGATCATGTTCAAATCAAATCCTAGTTTGCCGGGCCGTCAGGCGCCGTAAACGCATCCGGCGTTGCTTGCGGCGGACGCTTGCGAAAATACAACGGTGAAAACGCTTCCTGCTGATGCAGATCGACCGAACCGTCGCGCACCAGTTCCAGCGCTGCGGCAAAGCTCGACGCAAACACCGTCACCTTCTGCGATGGATCGACCACGTAGTTGATCAGAAACTCGTCAAGCCGGCTCCAGTCATCAGCCATGCCGACAAGGCGCTCCAGTGAGGCCCTTGCTTCCGACAGCGACCACACCGTGCGCCTCGCCAGATGCACGGTCGCAAGCACCCTCTGCTGGCGCTGCGCGGAATAGGCCGTAAGCAAATCGAACAGCGTGGCGGTCCATTTCGGATGTTTGATTTCGGCGATCGCTTCGGGCTGCCCGCGCGCGAAAATATCCCGGCCCAACTGCGGGCGCGTCATTAGCCGGTTCGAGGCTTCGCGGATCGCTTCCAGCCGCCGCAGCCGCGCGGCCAGCGCTGTGGCAAGGTCTTCGGCGCTGGGCCCGTCCGCCGAGGCTGGCTCAGGAAGCAGCAGGCGCGATTTGAGATAGGCCAGCCAGGCTGCCATCACCAGATAATCGGCGGCTATCTCCAGCCGCAGCTTTCGCGCCTCTTCGATGAAGACGAGATACTGATTGGCCAGTGCCAGAATGGAAATCTTGGACAGATCGACCTTCTGCTGCCTCGCCAGCGCGAGCAAAAGATCCAGCGGCCCCTCATAGCCTTCGACATCGACGACCAGCGAGGGTTCGTCATCCGGACGTTCGCCCGCAGGGCGGCCGGTTTCAAACGAAAGAATTTCCGCGGTCATGCGATTGCTGTCCCTGCCCGTCCGACCAGTCCATCCAGTTCAGCGCGCGCTTTGCTGCGATCAAAAGGTTGCGGCGGCTTTCGCGACGCCAGCGCGCGATCTGCGCGCCTGAGAGCTTCGCCGGCAAGCAGCGGTGTGTTTGCCGCGACCTGGCGCATCTCGTCGATAATTCCGTTGCAATGCAGGACCATGTCACACCCCGCCTTGAGCAGCGCCCGGGTTCGATCCCCGATCGATCCGTGCAGGGCATTCATCGACACGTCATCACTCATCAACAAACCTTGGAACCCGATACTGCCGCGAATCACGCGCTGGACCATTGTCGCAGAAGTCGTTGCCGGATGGACCGGGTCGATCGCGCTAAACACAACATGCGCGGTCATCGCCATCGGCAGATCGGCCAGAGTTTTGAACGCGGCAAAATCCGTCGCCATCAGTTCCGCCTCGGAGGTATCCACGTGCGGCAGCTTGTGGTGACTGTCTGCTGTGGCCCGGCCATGGCCGGGGATATGTTTGAGGATCGGCAGCACTCCGCCGTCCTGCAGCCCGTCAGTGACCGCACGGCCGATCGTTGCGACCTTGCCTGGCTCGGTTCCATAGGCCCGGTCGCCGATCACGGCATCCGAACCGGCAACCGGAACGTCCGCCAATGGCAGGCAATCGACGTCGATGGCCAGCTCGGTCAGATCAGCCGCAATGAGCCGGGAACTCAGTTTGGCGGCCCGAAGGCCCAACGCCGGATCAATGTCGTAAAGTGCCGAGAACACCGCTCCACGCGGATAGACAGGCCAGTTCGGCGGACCCAACCGCTGCACCCGCCCGCCTTCCTGATCAATCAGGATGGGTGCGTCGGCGCGGCCTACAGATTCTCGCAGTTCTTTAACGAGAGCAGAAACTTGTGCCGGACTATCTACATTTCGCTTGAACAGGATAAAACCCCAAGGGCACTCGGAGGCCATGAATGTGCGCTCCTCTGCCGTGAGGCTGAGGCCGGAGACGCCGGATATGAATGCGCGGACGGTCATGGTGCGGGGGAGCTAGCCCGCACGACCCCGCAGGGTCAAGGAATCGGCTTCGATTTCCTTTGGACGGCGCCGGGTCATACCCGGAACGCCGCAATCAGTTCCGCATGATGTTGCACTGGCCGCCGGCGGCCTTGAGGCTTTCACACAGCCGCGTGGCATCTTCCGATGAGCCGAACGGTCCGACCATAGCGCGATAATACACGCCCTTGTCGCCAAGATCAGCCCGGCGTATCGCGGCGCTGCGAGATCCGAGAACCGAGGGATACTTGCCTTGCAAGGCCCTGTAAGACGCTTGGGCATCGGCCTCGCTGCGTTGTGAAGAGACCTGAACAACATAATTCCCGGTGCCGCCCGACGGAGCCGTTGAAGCCGTCCTGACAGGTGGGGCGGTTTGCCCCTGCGACGGCGGCGTGAGCGATACAGGGCCAGTGGCCGAAGCATTGGCATTGGCAGACGGCGGCGGAGACACAACGCGAGGCGCTGGTTTCGCCGCAGTGGGGGGTGGCTTGGCCGGAGCTGGCGCTGGCGCTGGTTCGGCCTGATCAGGCCGGATGCTGAGCGTGCGAACCTTTCGAGGCTCCTCTCCCTGCGCTGCGGCCGCTGGCGCGGCGGCAGTACGAGAAGAAGCGGTTCCGGGGGCGGCTGCGCCGGGCTGGTTGAACTGCGGCAGCACAACTCGTGCGCCGGATTTGGAATTCACATCGAGCGGCTGCTCCTCGCGGGACACCACGCGCTCTCCGCCCTGACCAATCCGGTCATAGATCAGTTTGGAGCCGTCGGCGGATTGCGTGGTTGGCGGCACGATCTTGGTCGGTCCAGTATCGGCCTTGATGACCGGTGGCTCCCCGCTGCGCGGCGAACTGACGAAGGAGCGATAGGCATAAGCTCCGACCGTACCCACAATGCCAAGGGCGATGACAGCGACAACAGTCAAAAGGCCACTGCGGCGCGGTTTCTGCTCGGGCTCTGCTTCGCTCTCCGCACCATAGCCGTCCTGATGATAGCCATACGGATCGTCGGCAAAATTCGGGGCCTGTTGATGGGCAGTATCTGGATGTTGTGCGTAACCTTGGTCAGCCTCGCCAAACAAAACATTATCGTAGCGCGAAGGGTCGTGTTGCGCGTCCGCTGACGGTGCGAACGGTGGCGACTGCCGATAAGCCTCATCTTCAGCGTGAGTCTGATGCGGAGCTTCATGGCTTTCGGCGGCCTGGTGTTGCTGCATGCGCTGCATCCACGCTGGGCGGTCCGAAGCCAACGGAACGTCGTCACGGTCATCGGCATGCTGACCGAAGCTGGTGTCCCGGGTCGGAGCCGGACGTCCGTCACGTCCAAAGTTGTTGAAGGGATCGGCTTGGCCGATCAGGCGAGCGAGTTCAGCCAACGGGTCACCTTCGCCACCATGCCTTGCCGGATGGCTTGCATGGCCCGCGCTATCGTCAGCGGGATAGGCCGTTCTGTTTTGATATCGATCCGCCATCGTGATGCCGCGTCCCCTTCGGGAAAGCCGCCTTTCGCCCGTTCTGGCTAAGACTGCTACCGCTCACCGTTGCCGCTTGTCCCCAACAGCAACGTATCCCCCGACTATCGCATTTCGTCCGGCGCGCCGACACCAAGAACCGAGAGACCGGACGCCAAAACCGAAACAACGCCCTGAACCAATGCCAGACGCGACTTCGTTATCTCTGCATCATTAGTGATAATGAAGCGTAAATAGGGCAAATCCCGGCCTTTGGTCCACAGGGCGTGAAACTCGCTGGCCAGATCATAGAGATAGAAAGCGATTCGGTGCGGCTCGTGTGCAAGTGCCGCTGCCTCGATCACCCGCGGATAGAGTGCAAGTTGTTTCATCAGGGCGAGCTCAGCCGGGTCGTCCAGACGAGCCAGATTGGCGTTGCCGAGGAACGCCAGACGCTCCGCGGACTCTTGCGGCAATCCTGTGATCGCCTCCTCGCGCGCATTGCGGAAGATCGAGATGCCCCGCGCGTGTCCGTACTGGACATAGAAAACCGCGTTGTCCTTGGACTGCTCGATCACCTTGGCCAGATCGAAGTCGAGCACCGCGTCGTTCTTGCGGAACAGCATCATGAACCGCACCGCATCGGAGCCGACCTCCTCCACAACCTCGCGCAGAGTGACGAAGTCGCCTGAGCGCTTCGACATTTTCACCGGCTCGCCGTT
>JAKFUP010000094.1 GCA_021732625.1 Hyphomicrobiales bacterium | reverse complement strand
CCTTGGCGGCGCGGAAGGCAACCTTCTTGCTCGCCTTGATGTGGATCGCTTCGCCGGTGGCCGGGTTGCGGCCCATGCGTGCGGCGCGCTTGCGGACCTGGAGAATGCCGAGGCCGACGATGCGGATACGCTCGCCCTTCTTCAGGTGCTTTGTGACGCGGGTCACGAGATCGCCGAGCATCTCTTCGGCCTTCTTCTTCGACATTTCGTGATCTTCGGCCAGCGCTGCCGCGAGGTGCTTCAGGGTCACGGTTGTCGGGGTCGCTGCTTTCTTCGCCATATTGGCCCTCCTTCGTTAATTGCGGCTCAAGAAGTTGAGACATTGCAGGGCTTAGTTGATTCGGCTGGGGCCTGCCTATGCTGTTTTACCTATAAACAGGGGTTTATTTGCATCGACTTTGCAAAAACCGCCGCAGCGCAGGGGGATTCGGCGTTTGCAATGCCGCAGCCGGGTATTTCTTGACTTGTGGAAGGGGCGCATTTAAGTCCGGGCTTCGCTGACGGGCTGCAATGGCCCCCTGCGGGAGTAGCTCAGTTGGTTAGAGCGCCGGCCTGTCACGCCGGAGGTCGCGGGTTCGAGCCCCGTCTCTCGCGCCAGCGATTTCAAGTACTTAGAGATCGCTGGCTGATGCGATCGAACCTTGCGGTTTTCCGCGAGTTCATTCGCGCAATCGCGACGCCGCCCGGAACTTGCTCACGTCAGTATCTTCGATTGCAAAATATGCGTGTTGCCGTTTTCCGTTTCGCGAACTTACTCAGCATACCCGTCGCGGACCCGGGACATCGAATGTGTTGAGGTGTTCGACAGGAGCACGTCCCGACGGTTTTACCGGCCGGGAAGGGCGACGAATTGAACCATCTTCCCGGATTGATCCTCGCGGCTGCCGAGTCACTTTGCCGTAATTTTAGCCGCGCTCCTGCGCGCGGAAAAAGCAAGTGTCTCTCGCAGGTTGGACTGTGGATAGCGTCAAATTACCTTGTCTTGCGCGCCCTGTTGCACTGCGCTAATCCAGAACCGTTCCAAAATGTTTCGCGAATCTGCGAAGCGGCGTTTCGCGCTTGGGGATTGGGCGTATGGGCGACATTCTGCAGAGCTATCTGCCACTGGTGGTGTTCATCGGCGTCGCCACCCTGATCGGCGTGGTGTTGCTGATCGCTCCCTTCATCGTCGCCTATCAGCAACCCGATCCAGAGAAACTGTCGGCTTACGAATGCGGTTTTAACGCATTCGACGATGCGCGCATGAAGTTCGACGTGCGGTTCTATCTGGTCGCGATCCTCTTCATCATTTTCGATCTCGAAGTCGCGTTCCTGTTCCCGTGGGCGGTGGCCTTCGGAAAGCTCGGCGCCACCGGGTTCTGGTCGATGATGGTGTTCCTCGGCGTGCTGACTGTTGGCTTTGCATACGAATGGAAGAAGGGCGCACTCGAATGGGATTGAGCCCACATCAATCAAGTCCTGGCCAGACCGTGATGTCGAAGCCCGCGACAGGCATCCTGGATCCGAACACCGGCAAGCCGGTCGGCGCTGATGACCGGTTCTTCGTCGAGGTGAACAACGAACTCGCCGACAAGGGTTTCTTTGTCGCCGCAACCGATGATCTGATCACATGGGCGCGCACCGGTTCGCTGATGTGGATGACTTTCGGTCTCGCATGCTGCGCGGTCGAAATGATGCAACTGTCGATGCCGCGCTATGACGTCGAGCGATTTGGATTCGCGCCGCGCGCATCGCCGCGCCAGTCCGACGTGATGATCGTGGCCGGCACGCTGACCAACAAGATGGCGCCCGCATTGCGCAAGGTCTACGATCAGATGCCGGAGCCGCGCTATGTGATCTCGATGGGATCGTGCGCCAACGGCGGCGGTTACTATCACTATTCGTATTCTGTGGTGCGGGGCTGCGACCGCATCGTGCCGGTTGATATCTACGTGCCGGGCTGCCCGCCGACCGCCGAAGCGCTGCTTTACGGCGTGTTGTTGCTGCAGAAGAAAATCCGCCGCATCGGCACGATCGAGCGGTGACGGTCAGATGAGCGAAGCCCTCGCCACTCTCGGAGAAGCCATCGTTGCCGGACTGGGCGACAAGGCGACCGGCTTTTCGGTGTCGTTCGACCAACTCAACATTTCGGTGAAGGCGGACCAGATCGTGGACGTGGTGCGCTTCCTGCGCGACGATCCGCGCTGTCGCTTCATCAGCTTCATCGACATCACTGCCGTCGACTATCCCGGCCGCGATCCGCGCTTCGACGTCGTCTATCATTTCCTGTCGCCGCACCTGAACACCCGCGTTCGCTTGCACGCAGCCGCGAGCGAAACCACGCAGGTGCCGTCGATCATCGACGAATTTCCGGGTGCCGACTGGTTCGAGCGCGAAGCCTATGACCTCTACGGCGTGATCTTCACTGGACACCCGGATATGCGCCGTCTGCTGACCGACTATGGTTTTGACGGTCATCCGCTGCGTAAGGATTTTCCGCTGACCGGCTTCGTCGAGGTTCGCTACGACGATCAGGAAAAGCGGGTACTTTATGAGCCGGTGAAGCTCAATCAGGAGTTCCGCAAGTTTGATTTTCTCTCGCCTTGGGAAGGAGCGGATTATCCGCTGCCGGGCGATGAAAAGGCCGGCGGCGGCAAGGCGGGCGGCTGATGGCTGAAACCTCGCTTCGCAACTTCACGATCAACTTCGGACCGCAGCATCCAGCGGCGCACGGTGTGCTGCGTCTCGTGCTTGAGCTGGATGGCGAAGTGGTCGAACGAGTTGACCCGCATATCGGTTTGCTCCACCGCGGTACCGAAAAGCTGATCGAGCAGAAGACATATTTGCAGGCGATCCCTTATTTCGACCGGCTCGATTATGTCGCGCCAATGAATCAGGAACATGCATTCTGTCTCGCCGCTGAGAAGTTGCTCGGCATCACGGTGCCGCGCCGCGGGCAGTTGATCCGCGTGCTGTACAGCGAGATCGGCCGCATCCTGTCGCATATTCTCAACGTCACGACGCAGGCGATGGACGTCGGTGCGCTGACGCCGCCGCTGTGGGGTTTCGAGGAACGCGAAAAGCTCATGGTGTTCTATGAGCGCGCATCCGGCAGCCGCATGCATGCGGCTTACTTCCGTGTCGGCGGCGTACATCAGGATCTGACGCCGCAACTGATCGAGGACATCTGGAACTGGTGCGATCCGTTCCTGACCGTCTGCGACGACCTGGAAACATTGCTGACCGACAACCGCATCTTCAAACAGCGCAACGTCGATATCGGCGTCGTGACGCTGGAGGACGCCTGGAAGTGGGGTTTCTCCGGCGTGATGGTCCGCGGCTCGGGTGCGGCGTGGGATTTGCGCAAGTCGCAGCCCTACGAGTGCTACGCCGAGATGGATTTCGACATTCCGGTCGGCAAGAACGGCGACTGCTACGATCGCTACTGCCTGCGCATGGAAGAGATGCGCCAGTCGGTGCGCATCATGAAGCAGTGCATCGAGAAGCTGCGCGTCGCGGAAGGGCAGGGGCCGGTCGCGGTCGAGGACAACAAGATCTTCCCGCCGCGCCGTAGCGAGATGAAACGCTCGATGGAAGCGCTAATCCATCACTTCAAGCTTTACACCGAAGGTTTTCACGTGCCGGCCGGTGAAGTCTACGCCGCCGTTGAAGCGCCGAAGGGCGAGTTCGGTGTCTACCTGGTCTCCGACGGCAGCAACAAGCCTTACAAGTGCAAAATCCGTGCACCGGGTTTCGCCCATCTGCAGGCGATGGATTATATTTGCCGCGGACATTTGTTGGCGGACGTGTCGGCGATTCTCGGTTCGCTCGACATCGTATTTGGCGAGGTGGATCGATGATGCAACAGCCGCCGATCCAGTTCGATCGCTCCACCGGAATTCTAAAGGGCGCCAACGCCTGGGAGCAATTCGCTGCCTGGACTCTGATCGCCGGCTCCAAGGTGTCTTCGCTGTTTTATCACCGCGGCTACAACTCGTGCGCCAATCTGCTGCGCAAGACTTTGCCCGTGCGTGATATCGCCGTGAAGCTCAATCCGGATGCGACTTTCGCGTTTCCTTTCGGTGACGGCTACTGGAGCAAGCTGCTCAATCGCACGTTCCTGTATGAAACCGAATTCGACCTGCTGCTGCGCGCTTGCGCCGATGTCGATTACACGCTGCTCGATTGCGGCGCCAACTACGGCTACTGGTCGGTTCTGGCATCGAGCAAGCCTTACGGCTCGCATCGCGCGATCGCGGTTGAGCCGTCGTCGAGGAATCTTCCTGTCCTGCGAAATAACTCTGCGATCAATGGTGGCCGTTTCGAAGTCCTTCATAGCGCCATCGGCGGCACGCGCGGGACAGCACGGCTGTCCGGGGTCAAGCACGAGGCTTTCAGCATTGCTGGCTCTCAGGCTGATGGCGAAGAGGTTCAGGTTCTAGCGCTCGATAACCTGATTGAGGACGGAAAAATTTCCGCAACCGGCAAGTATTTCGTCAAACTCGATGTCGAAGGCGTCGAGATCGAAGCGATCAAGGGCGGTACGCGGCTCGCGCAAACCGACGCAGTTTTCTACTGCGAGGAGCACGGCAACGATCCGAACCATACCGTGTCACGCTATATTCTCGATCGGACGCAGCTGACGCTGATCGTTCACGATCCGGTCAGCAACCGTTTCGAGACTTTGACCGAATTGTCGCTGCTCGATCGCATCAAGACCGCTTCGCATGTTGGTTATAACGTGTTCGCAACATCGAGCCCGTTCTGGCTGGAGCGCATCAACAATCTGAATGCCGCCGGTTCGCGGCGCGTTCAATGAGAGCCTGAGAATGTCCGTCCGCCGTCTCGCACCAAAAGAAGTCCAGCCCGCGAGCTTCACGTTCACGCCGGAGAATCTGGCGTGGTCGAAAGCGCAGATCGAGAAGTATCCGCCGGGCCGTCAGGCTTCTGCGGTAATCCCGATTTTGTGGCGGGTGCAGGAGCAGCACGACGGCTGGGTGTCGGAAGCCGCAATCCGCGCAGTCGCCGACATGCTGGATATGCCTTACATCCGCGTGCTCGAAGTCGCGACCTTCTATACGATGTTTCAGCTGCAGCCGGTCGGCAAGAAGGCCCACATCCAGGTGTGTGGCACGACGCCGTGCAAGCTGCGTGGCGCAGACGATCTGCTCGAGATGTGCAAGCATCGCATTCACCACGATCCATTTCATCTCTCCAAGAACGGCGATTTGAGCTGGGAAGAAGTGGAGTGCCTCGGCGCGTGTGTGAACGCGCCAATGGTGCTGATCTGGAAGGATACTTACGAAGATCTTACGCCTGAAAGTTTTGGTAAGCTGATCGACGGTTTTACTTCCGGCAACCCGCCGAAGCCAGGACCGCAGAACGGGCGGCAGTTCTCCGCGCCGCAGGGCGGGCCGACCACTTTGAAAAGTGCCGGCAAGGAGAAGGCATGAAGGGGGTAGGGATGAGCAGTGAGAATATCCGCTACATCGCGCTCCACACCTTGGGCGCGGCAGCATTCATTTTTATTCTGAACAAATTCGTTCTCGGCACCAGCCTTGAATCGAGCGTGTTCTGGATGATCGGATTCGGCGCGATGGCCGGCGGCCTCGCTTACCAACATACGAAACGCTAGAGCATGACCCCGAAAAGTGGGAACCGTATTTCGGATCAGATCATGCTCAAACAAGACATGTCGAACAGACGTAAAGAGCGAAAGACGAACTGATGCTCGACGACAAGGATCGCATCTTCCGCAACCTCTACGGCCTCGACGATTGGGGCCTCGAAGGTGCGCGCCGCCGCGGCGCATGGGATGGGTCCAAGGCCATCGTCGAGAAAGGCCGCGACTGGATCGTCAGCGAGATGAAGGCGTCCAGCCTGCGCGGGCGGGGCGGGGCGGGTTTTCCGACCGGTCTGAAG
>JAKFUP010000236.1 GCA_021732625.1 Hyphomicrobiales bacterium | reverse complement strand
ATTCCGGGGCGCGCGTAGCGCGAACCCGGAATCCAAGCCTCTGCGAGTCACAACTTTATCGAAACATGGATTCCGGGTCTGCGCCTTCGGCGCATCCCGGAATGACAGCAAAAGGAGCATCCGATGGATCTCAGCTTCACCAAGGAAGAAATGGCGTTCCGCGACGAAGTCCGCACCTTCTTCAAGGACAACGTGCCGCCGGAAACGCGGCGCAGACTTCAGGAAGGTCGTCACACCGGCAAGCAGGAGCTGGTGGAGTGGACCCGCATCCTGAACAAGAAGGGTTGGGCGGTCGCGCATTGGCCCAAGGAATACGGCGGCACCGGCTGGACGCCTGTGCAGCAGTATATCTTCCTTGAGGAGTTGCAGTCCGCTCCCGCGCCGTCGCCGCTCGCGTTCGGTGTCAGCATGGTTGGGCCGGTGATCTACACCTTTGGCAACGAGACGCAGAAGAAGCAATATCTGCCACGCATCGCCAATCTCGACGATTGGTGGTGTCAGGGCTTCTCCGAGCCGGGCTCGGGATCGGACCTCGCGTCGCTGAAGACCACGGCGAAGAAGAAGGATGGCAAGTACATCATCAACGGCCAGAAGACCTGGACCACGCTGGCGCAGCACGCCGACATGATCTTCTGCCTGTGCCGTACCGATCCGGAAGCCAAGAAGCAGTCTGGCATCTCCTTCATCGTGTTCGACATGAAGTTGAAGGGTGTCACCGTGCGCCCGATCCAGACCATCGACGGCGGTGTTGAAGTCAACGAAGTGTTCTTCGATGACGTCGAGGTGCCGGTCGAGAACCTGATCGGTGAAGAAAACAAGGGCTGGGATTACGCGAAATTCCTGCTCGGCAACGAGCGCACCAACATCGCCCGCGTCGGCATGTCGAAGGAGCGCATCCGCCGCATCAAGCAACTGGCATCGAGCGTAATGGCCGGCGACCAGCCGATCATCAAGGATGCCCGCTTCCTTGAGAAGCTGACCGCAACCGAGATCGAGCTGAAGGCGCTGGAGCTGACTCAGATGCGCGTCGTCGCCAATGAGAGCAAGAACGGCAAGGGCAAGCCGGATCCCGCATCCTCGATTCTCAAGATCAAGGGTTCAGACATCCAGCAGACCATCACCGAATTGTTGTTGGAGGTGACCGGACCGTTTGCGATGCCGTACATGAGCGGCGAGGAAGGCCGCAACGAGCCGGATGATTGGTCGTCGCCGATCGCGCCGGGGTATTTCAACTACCGCAAGGTGTCGATCTACGGCGGCTCGAACGAAATCCAGCGCAACATCATCGCCAAGGCGGTGTTGGGGCTGTGAGCTAAAGTTGTCATTCCGGGGCGGCGCGCAGCGCCGAACCCGGAATCCAACAAGCCGCGAGTCTGAAAGCCACGAGAGATGGATTCCGGGTCTGCGCGTGAAGGACGCGCATCCCGGAATGACAACGAAATGAGGTTTTCGTCATTGCGAGCCACCGGGTCTTGCCTTCGGCAAGCCCGATGACAAGCTCCACGAAGCAATCCAGAGCGAGAATACTGGATTGCTTCGTCGCTGACGCTCCTTGCAACGACGGTGTACTTAACTTTGTACTTGAGGAAACGAGAAAATGGATTTTGATCTGTCCGAGGAGCAACGGCTTCTCAAGGAAAGCGTCGACGGTCTGCTGGCCGATTCCTATGACTTCGAAACGCGCAAGAAATACGCCAGGGAAAAGGGCGGCTGGAGCAAGGCGCAGTGGAGCAAGTTCGCGGAGCAAGGGCTTCTGGGTCTGCCGTTCAGCGAGGAAGACGGCGGCTTCGGCTCCGGCGCGGTCGAGACCATGATCGTGATGGAAGCGATGGGCCGCGCGCTGGTGGTTGAGCCGTATCTCGCAACCGTCATTCTCGGCGGCGGCTTCCTGCGTCGCGGCGCTTCGTCCGAACAGAAGGCCGCGCATCTTCCCGGCATCATCGACGGTTCGAAGACGCTGGCCTTCGCGCAGCTCGAAAAGAATTCGCGTTACGACCTCGCGGATGTCTCCACCACTGCCAAGAAGAAGGGCAGCGGCTGGATCATCGACGGCGAGAAGTTCGTCGTGCTGCACGGCGACACCGCGGATACGCTGGTCGTCACCGCGCGCACAAAGGGCGGTCAGCGCGACAAGACCGGCATTGGCGCGTTTCTGGTGCCGGCGAATGCCAAGGGCGTCACCGTCAAAGGATATCCGACGCAGGACTCGCTGCGCGCCGCTGATATTACTTTCACCAATGTCGAGGTGGGCGCGGACGCCGCGATCGGCGACCCGGAGAATGCACTCCCGCTGATCGAGCGCGTCGCCGATGACGCCCGCATTGCGCTGTGTGCTGAGGCGGTCGGTGCGATGGAGGAGTCGCTCAAGACCACGATGCAGTACATCAAGGAGCGCAAGCAGTTCGGCGTTGCCATCGGCACATTTCAAGTATTGCAGCATCGCGGCGCCGATATGTTCGTGGCGCTGGAGCAGGCACGCAGCATGTCGTATCTCGCGACCATGGCGGGCGGAATAGACAATGCGAAAGAGCGTGCGCTGTCGGTCGCGGCTGCCAAAGTGCAGATCGGCCGCTCGGCGCGTTACGTCGGCCAGCAGGCGATCCAGCTTCACGGCGGCGTCGGCATGACCATGGAGTTCAAGATCGGCCACTACTTCAAGCGGCTGACCATGATTGAAAGCCTGTTCGGCGACGCCGATTTCCATCTGCGCCGCGTCGCGGACGCTGGCGGTCTGGTGAATTAGTTATTCTCACCTCGTCATTGCCGGGCTTGACCCGGCAATCCATCTGAAATGACAACTAACGGAGACGATGGATGCCCGGATCAAGTCCGGGCATGACGCGGAGAATGAAAAGTCCGCTGAGCGCAATATCGAAGCAATCAAAACCAAAGGCAGCGCCGCCAATGTCCGCATCACCCTGGGATCTCACTGGCAAGGTCGCCGTCATCACCGGCTCCAGCCGCGGCATCGGTCGCGCATCTGCTGAACTTCTCGCGCAGATGGGCGCGAAAGTCGTGATCTCCAGCCGCAAGGCGGATGCCTGCGAGGAAGTCGCCAGCGGCATCAGGACAGCTGGCGGCGATGCGCATGTCATTCCGTGCAACATCTCGCGGCCGAACGAAGTCAATGCGCTGGTCGATGACACCATCAAGCATTACGGCGGCCTCGATATCCTCGTCTGCAACGCGGCAGTGAATCCGTATTACGGCCCGCTGCTCGATATCACCGATGAAGCCTTCGACAAGATCATGGGCTCCAACGTCAAGAGCAACATCTGGCTCTCGGCGCGCGCGATTCCGAAGATGGTCGAGCGCGGCGGCGGTTCCGTCATCATCATCTCCTCGATAGGCGGCTTGCGCGGCTCGACCGTGATCGGCGCCTACGGCATTTCGAAAGCTGCGGATTTTGCGCTGGCGCGCAGCCTGGCCGGCGAATGGGGACCACAGAAAATCCGCGCCAACTGCATTGCGCCGGGTCTGGTCAAAACCGATTTCGCCAAGGCGCTGTGGGAAGACGAGGAACGCTTGGAGCGCCGCACCGCAAATACGCCGCTTCGCCGGATCGGCGAGCCGCACGAGATCGCGGGTGCCGTCGGCTATCTCGCCTCCGACGCTTCGACCTTCATGACCGGGCAGACCATCGTGATCGATGGCGGCGTGACCACGGCGTCGGTGTAGCTCAACGACTATATCGCTTGGCTTGACGCCATCCCCCGCAATCGCTTTGCTCGCTACCAAAAGCAGACTGGATTGAGGAAACGTGATGGCCACGCACATCCTTGCGATCGATCAGGGGACGACCTCGTCGCGCGCGATCGTGTTTCGCAGCGACATCTCGATTGCCGCCACGGCGCAGCAGGAATTCCCGCAGCATTTTCCCGCATCCGGCTGGGTCGAGCACGAGCCGGACGATATCTGGAATTCGACGCTCAGTACCTGCCGCGAGGCGATGGCTAAGGCGAACGTCAAAGCCTCCGACATCGCCGCCATCGGCATCACCAACCAGCGCGAGACCACGATCGTCTGGGATCGCTCGACCGGCCGCGCGGTGCATCGCGCCATCGTCTGGCAGGATCGCCGCACCGCTGACTTCTGCGCGAAGCTCAAGAGTGAAGGCCATGAGCCCGCGATCTCGGCCAGAACCGGCTTGATCATCGATCCTTACTTTTCCGGCACGAAAGTCGCGTGGATACTGGATCAGGTCCCGGGCGCGCGCGAACGCGCCGAGCGTGGCGAATTGCTGTTCGGCACGGTCGATTGCTATCTGCTGTGGCGGCTCACCGGCGGGAAAGTTCATGCGACTGATGCTACCAATGCGTCGCGCACGCTGCTGTTCAATATCCACACCGGCGCGTGGGACGATGATCTGCTCAAGCTGTTGCGCGTCCCCCGCGCCATGTTGCCGGACGTGCGGGATTCCTCCGCATCCTACGGGATCACCGTGCCTGATCTGCTTGGCGGCGCGATTGCGGTACGCGGTATCGCCGGCGATCAGCAGGCCGCAACCATCGGGCAGGCGTGCTTCGAGCCCGGCATGATGAAGTCCACTTACGGCACCGGCTGCTTCGCGCTGCTCAATACGGGAACGACTCCGGTCGCATCCAACAACAAGCTGCTGACGACGATTGCCTATCAGCTCAACGGCAAGCGTACCTACGCGCTGGAGGGCTCGATCTTCGTCGCTGGCTCCGCCGTGCAGTGGCTGCGCGACGGGCTCTGCATCATCAAGAAAGCATCGGAGACCGGCCCGCTCGCGGACAAATCCGACGCCGCGCAGTCGGTGTATCTTGTGCCGGCGTTCGTCGGCCTCGGCGCGCCGTACTGGAATCCGCGCGTGCGCGGCGGCCTGTTCGGGCTCACGCGCAGCACCGGCCCGGCGGAGCTGGCGCATGCCGCACTCGAGAGCGTCTGCTACCAGACCTACGATCTGTGCGCCGCGATGCGCGCTGACTGGCCCGATGCGAACGCGGCGAACACCGTGTTGCGCGTCGATGGTGGCATGACCGCGTCGGACTGGACCATGCAGCGCCTCGCTGATCTGCTCGACGCGCCGGTGGATCGTCCGGTAATTCAGGAAACCACGGCGCTCGGCGCGGCCTATCTCGCAGGGCTTTCCGCGGGCGTCTATCCTGAGCCATCGCGCTTTGCGGATACGTGGCGGCTGGAGCGCCGCTTCAAGCCGGCGATGAGCGACGCGACACGCACGCGCAAGCTCAAGGGCTGGACCCGCAGCGTCAACGCGCTGCTCGCGAGCGATGAGGGAGAATCATCATGATCCTGATCGGCCAATACGATTCGCCCTTCGTGCGCCGCGTGGCGCTGGCGCTGCGGTTCTACGGCATGCCGTTCGATCACAAGCCTTGGTCGACGTTCGGCGACGGCGACAAGATCGCGGTCTACAATCCGCTGATGCGGGTGCCGACGCTGGTGCTGGACGACGGCGAGGTGCTGATCGAGAGCAATGCGATCCTCGATTATCTGGATGAAACAGCTGGTCCATCGCGCGCGATGATTCCCGAAGCGGGCCATGCGCGCCGCGAGGCACTCAACGTCTGCGCACTCGCGACCGGCCTTGGCGACAAGGCGGTGGCGCTGGTCTACGAGAAGGTGCTGCATCAAAACGAATCCGCGCGCTGGATCGAACGGTGCCGCACGCAGATATCAGGCGTGCTGGCGCGTCTCGAGGAGGATCGCGTCAAGCGCAGGCATACGTTCTGGTTTGGCGAGCGTATCGGGCATGCGGACATCGCGGTCGCCTGCGTGCTGCGTTTTGTTAGCGAGGCGCACGGGCTGTTCGACGACGCGAAGTATCCGGCGCTCGCCAAGCATGCGCAGATGTGCGAGGCGCTGCCGCCGTTTCAGGAGATCGTGCAGCCGCTGATCCCGCCGAGTTGATTGTTGTTTCCCTCCCCGTTGTGGGGAGGGTCGCATAGGCGGCCTTCAGGCCGCCGTACTTTTTTCAAAAGAACGCCGGTGCGAAGCATCGGCTATGGCG
>JAKFUP010000194.1 GCA_021732625.1 Hyphomicrobiales bacterium | reverse complement strand
GCGACGACGATCGCGTCCCGACAACCAGAATATTCAGCTTTTGGCGGCCTTTCACGGCCGCGGCAACATTCGACAGTCGGCTGTCGCTACTCAAAAGATAGGCAGGAACGTCGCATTGTGAAGAGGATGCACCACCGCTTTCTTGCGCCCCGGCCGGCGCAAGCAAGGCTCCAGCCGCAACGATAAGGGCCAGTAAACGGACCATCATGACCGGCCTCCGACCAGATCGGCGGTGTTGGCCGCTGGAGCGGCAGTCTTGTCGGCGTTACGTTTGTACCACCAGAGCATCCATGCTGCGCCCCACATAATCAGGATGCCCCCGATGCTGACGGCGAAGTGCATCAACGCACCACCTGCAAGTTCGCCCAGAATGAAGTGTCCCGCGAACGCGAGAAATACGCCGAGGCAGAAAATCTCCAGCGAATGCTGGCCACACAAAATCAGCGGTCTCAACCACTTCGACTTCAATCCGGACCAGTCCTTTGGCAGCAAATAGATCGTGACGGCGGCAAGTGCGAGGAAGTGAGCGAACCGCAGCACATCGAGATCGGTCTTGCTGATCGGGTACATCCACTGCGCCAGCCGGCTGGGCATGTATGAGGATAGCTGCGGAATATGCCAGGTCAGTGTGACACAGAAGGCGAACACCAGATACACAGCACAGAGCGCAATCGTAATGCGCGATGACAGGATGCGGGACATGCGCTGCGCACCGCCGAGCGCGCACCACGCGCCGAACACGAACAATAGCTGCCAGGAAAAGGGATTGAAGATCCAGTATCCGCTCGGATAGGCCGACAGATAGAGATCGAATTCCCAAGTTATAACATAAAGTGCGACCGACAGCCCGAGGGTGATGTCCGGAACGCGCCGCATCATCCACAACACCGGCGCGAGAAACAGCATCAGCACGATATAGAGCGGCAGCACGTCCATATTGACGGGCCGGAATTTCAACAGCAGCGCCTGAATGATTGTGACGTCCGGTTGCTTGAGGAAATCGAGAATGCCCATTTCCTCTGCATAAAGCGGATTGTCGAAGCGCGTCGCAACGTAGGAAATCTCGGCAAGGTAGATCGTAAACAGAAACACGTGCGCGACGTAGATCTGCCAGACTCGCTTCAGGATACGCGCGCTGGACACCAGAAAGCCGCGCTCGTTCATGGCGCGGCCATAGACGAAAGCCGCGGTGTAGCCGGATATGAAAATGAAAATCTCGGTGGCGTCGCTGAAGCCGTAATTTCGGATGGTAAACCAGGTCAGGATATTCGGCGGCAGGTGGTCGATGAAGATCAGCCATAGCGCCATGCCGCGAAACAGATCGAGCCGCAGCTCACGTTCAACCGGCGTGGTGATTTTCGGCAATGGCGCGGCAGCCGGCGTTGGCTCCACCGAAGGCACGGCAGGCCCGGATGGATCGACAATGCTTTGCTCGGCCCTTTGAGCGGCGGTCATTGCATCAGCCTTATCGCATCAGCGTTGCCAAATGATACTTGCAGAGAAACGGCTTGTATCAAGATACGTTCAAGGTGCAGGATTTGGCCTTCAAAACAAGTCTTGAGGGTGAAAATAAGACTGCTCAAGATCAAACGGCTGTATTGAAACGATAGCAGGTATGACACGCATTTCCGGCCTTGTTGCCAGCCTCGAAACCTGAGCCATTGGCGGTTCCGGACACGCCGGGACCACGGCTTGGGAGTAACGGCTTGGGAGTAACGGCTTGGGAGTAACGGCTTGGGAGTAACGGCTTGGGAGCAACGGCTTGGGAGCAACGGCTTCGATGTCGCGATGTGATATTTGGTTGTGATATTCGGGAGTAATATTGGAATGTATCGCGCCGTGACGCGCCAGATCGAGGTGACCGTCGAGCCGAACTATCTGCCCGATCGTTCCTCGGCGGACAAAAACCAGTTCTTCTGGTCCTACACCATCGTGATCCGCAATCGCGGACCGGAAACCGTGCAGCTCCGGACGCGGCACTGGGTCATCACCGATGCCTCAGGCCGCAGTCAGGACGTGCGTGGAGAGGGCGTGGTCGGAGAGCAGCCAGTACTCGGTCCGGGCGAGCATTTCGAGTACACAAGCGGCGTGCCGCTGCCAACGCCGTCCGGTTTCATGACCGGCAGCTACGAGATGGTCACCGAAACCGGCGAAAAATTCGATATCGAAGTGCCAACATTCTCGCTCGACAGTCCGGATGCGAAACGGACGTTGAACTAGGGCATGATCCCGAAAAGTGGAAACCGGTTTTCGGACCAGGTCATGCCAAAAAAGACCGGCGAATGGTCAGTTCAACGTAGTTGAACTAGACCACGGCCTTCGCCAGTTCAGCGGCGACGGCCTTGCGCACCGTGGGGCGCTCCGACATCCGGCGGCGAAAATCAAGCACACGCGGCAAGCGGGACAGATCGGCGCCATCGCCTTCCAGCCACTGCGATAGCGTAAACAAATACGGATCGCAGATCGTATAAGTCTCGCCCATCACCCACGGCCCCTTCAGCATTCCGTGCTCGATCAGCTCAAAGCATGCGGTGACGGACTGCGGCACCTTGCGTTGCATGTCCGCAATCGCCACAGGATCGGTAGCCCAGCGATAACCGCGCATCCGATGCGCATGCGCAATATGGACCGTCGAACAGAGATAGCTGTTGAACGCCTGCACCTCAGCGAAAGCGAAAGGATCGGAGAGCGGCGCGAGATTGGCGTGCGGAAAGCTCTGCGCAATGAACGCCAGCATCGCCGGTGTTTCCGTGAGCACGCCGCGCTCCGTGACCAGCGCCGGCACCCGGGCTTTCGGATTTATCGCCATGAACTCAGGGCTTTTTTGCTGTTCGGCGCTGAAGCTGATGCGTTCGATCGAGTAGGACGCGCCTGCATCTTCTAACGCGATATGCGAGGCCAGCGAGCAGGTGTGCGGCGTAAAATACAGTTTGAGCATCTGTTTCCTGATATGCGGTCCCGGCTATTCGACGCCCGCTTCTTCCCGCGTGAACTGATAGACCGACGAACAAAACTCGCAAGTCACCACGACCTTGTTGTCTTCGATCATGCTGGCACGATCTTCGGACGAGAAACTCGTAAGCATCGACGACACGGCCTCGCGCGAGCAAGAACATTTCGCCTGTATCGTCTGAAGATCGAACACCCGAACGCCGCGCTCATGAAACAGCCGGTACAGCAACCGCTCGCCAGACAGATCCGGATCGATCAGTTCCACATCCTCGATGGTGCCGATCAGCGATTGCGCCTCGACCCACGCATCGTCCTCCGGCACCACATAAGTCGCCGCACCCTCCGGCGCATCGCCGGGATCCAGATCGGACTGCCGCGCGCGCTCCGGCGCCTTCGGCAGAAACTGCATCAGTACGCCGCCGCCGCGCCAGCGATGCTTCGGTCCATCGCCGCTGCGAAATTCCTCGCCAACCGCAAGCCGCACCCGCGTCGGAATTTGCTCCGACCGCAGGAAGTATTCATGCGCGGCATCCTCGAGGCTCGCGCCTTCAAGCGCGACGAGCCCCTGATAGCGGCTCATCCCCGGCCCCTGATCGATGGTCATGGCAAGATGGCCGCGCCCGAGCAGATCGGCGGTCGATGTGACGCCTTCGAGACGCGTGGCATCGAACCGCGCATAAGCGCGAAGCCGGTCGGGCGCAACGAAATCGACGATGACGAACGAAATCGGTCCGTCGGTCTGGGTTTGCAGGATGAAGCGGCCGTCAAACTTCAGCGACGAGCCGAGCAACGAAGTCAGTACGATGGCTTCGCCGAGCACCTTGCCGACGGCCGGCGGATAATCGTGCTTGGTGAGAATGTCGTCGAGTGCCGGGCCGAGTTTGGTCAGCCGCCCGCGCACATCGAGCGCCGAGACCTCGAACGGAAGGATGGCATCATCCACCGGCACAGCGGAAGGCGCGCGGACCTGACCTTGTTCGCTCATGATTTACGCAACCGCGCCAAAGCACCAGGCGAGAATGCCCTTCTGCGCGTGCAGGCGGTTCTCGGCTTCATCGAAAACCACCGATTGCGGCCCGTCGATCACCTCGTCGGTGACTTCATCGCCGCGGTGCGCCGGCAGGCAGTGCATGAATAGCGCGTCGGGCTTGGCCAGCGACATCAGCTTTGAATTCACCTGATAGGGCCGCAACAGGTTGTGGCGATGCTCTCCTTCCTTGTCGCCCATCGACACCCAGGTGTCGGTGACGACACAATCGGCGCCGCGGACCATCTCCTCTGCTTTGGTGCCCATCACGATCGGAGCATTGCGCTCCTTGATCCAGTCCTTGAGCTGCTTGTTCGGCGCAAGCTGCGGCGGCGTCGCCACACGCAAGTTAAAGCCGAAGCGATCGGCAGCGTGCGCCCACGACGCCAGCACGTTGTTGTCGTCGCCGGTCCAAGCCACTGTGCGGCCCTTGATCGGTCCGCGATGTTCCTCAAATGTCATCACATCCGCCATGATCTGGCACGGATGCGAACGGCGCGTCAGGCCGTTGATAACAGGCACCGTCGCATAGGCCGCCAGTTCCAGCAGCGCATCGTGATTGAGAATGCGGATCATGATCGCGTCGACATAGCGCGACAGCACCCTCGCTGTATCGGCGATGGTTTCGCCGCGACCGAGCTGCATTTCCGCGCCCGTCAGCATGATCGCTTCGCCGCCAAGCTGGCGCATACCAACATCAAACGACACACGGGTCCGGGTCGATGGTTTCTCGAAGATCATCGCCAGCGTTTTACCGGCCAGCGGCTTGTCTTTCTCGGCAGTTGCGCGAGAGGTCTTGCGCGCAGCCTTCATGGATGCGCTGGCATCCAGAATGCTGCGCAGATCGCCGAGCGAAACCTCGCTCAGGTCAAGAAAATGTCGTGGCGGCTTGCTCATTATCCCGCCTTGCGCTTCTGCGCATCCGGAGACAGAGCGATGCATGCTCGCTCCAGCCGCCCGATCGCATCATCGAGTTCAGCTTCGTTGACGATCAGCGGCGGCAGCATGCGCACGACGTTCTCGCCAGCGCCGACGGTCAGCAGCTTCTCGTTACGCAGCGCAACGACAAGATCGCCCGACGGCACGACGGCGCGCACGCCGATCAACAGACCCTCGCCGCGGACCTCATTGATGACGTCCGGATAGCGATCGCAGACCGAAGCCAGCTTCTGCTTGAACAGCAGCGACATGCGCTGCACGTGGTCGAAGAAGCCCGGCGCCAGCATGACATCGAGAGTTGCGTTTCCGGCTGCCGCGGCCAGCAAGTTACCACCGAAGGTCGAGCCGTGGGTGCCGGCGGTCATGCCCTTGCCGGCCTTCGCCGTCGACAGGCACGCGCCCATCGGAAAGCCGCCGCCGAGCGCCTTGGCCAGCGCCATGATGTCCGGCGTGATGCCGAAGCGGGTATGCGCGAACAACTCGCCGGTACGGCCCATTCCGGTTTGCACTTCGTCGAAGATCAGCATCAGGTCATTGTCGTCGCACAACTGGCGCAGCGCGCGGAAGAATGCCGGCGGCGGCGCACGCACGCCGCCCTCGCCCTGCAACGGCTCGATCAGGATCGCGGCGGTGTTCGGACCGATCGCCTTTTTTGTCGCCTCAAGATCGCCGAGCGTCACCTGGTCGAAGCCCTCGACGCGCGGGCCGAAGCCTTCAAGATACTTTTCCTGACCGCCGGCCGCGAGCGTCGCCAGCGTCCGCCCGTGGAACGCACCTTCGAATGTGATGATCCGGTAGCGCTCGGGCTTGCCGTTCACCGCCTGATACTTCCGCGCCATCTTGATACAGGCTTCCATCGCCTCAGCGCCGGAATTGCAGAAGAACGCCGTGTCGGCAAATCCGCTTGCTGTGCACAAGCGTGCAGCGAGCTGTTCGCCTTCCGCGATCCGGAACAGGTTGGAGACGTGCCACAACTTTGCCGCCTGATTTTGGACGGCCTGAACCAGATGCGGATGGGCGTGACCAAGCGCATTCACCGCAACGCCTGAGGTGAAATCGAGATAGCGGTCGCCATTGGTCGCAATCAGCCACGGACCTTCGCCACGCTCGAAAGCGAGGTCAGCCCTTGCGAACACAGGAAGCATATGTGTCGTGGTCTGGCTCATGACTGTCTGGCTCATGGCGGTCTGTTGCAGAGGCACTCGAAACCCCTGTCCCAAAATAAAATGTG
>JAKFUP010000154.1 GCA_021732625.1 Hyphomicrobiales bacterium | reverse complement strand
CTCGAACAGATCGCGGGCGATGGCGCGCGACAGCACCGATGTGGCGCAGGCGCCGGCCCCTTGCACCACACGGCCCGCGAGCAAGGCCGGCAGATCGTTGGCGAGCGCGCACCACACGATACCGGCGAGGTAAATCGCAAATCCCGCCAGCACCGGCCACTTTCGCCCATACCGGTCCGACAGCGGCCCCACCAGCAACTGGCCGACCGCGAATACCGCGAGGAAGATCGTGATCGCCGATGTGATCGCGGCGGTCGGCACATTCATCGATGCCGCCATCTGCGGCAGCGACGGCAACAGGATGTTGGTGGCCAGAGTGCCGGTAGCGGCCAGTGCGGCGAGGACCGCAATCTGCGGGATTGTCGAGGACGCCTCGGGCGGCGCGCTGGTCGCGCTTGCAGGAAGTGCTTGGTTCACGGCTTCAGTTTCCTGCATTTATAAATTACGATCGTAATATCATAAGGACTGCGAAAGCCGTAATCAAGCCTTGGCGCGGGCGTCGCGCAATACGATCAGCTTGAGGTGCTGACTGGTTGCATCTGTCGCGCCGCGATCTGGTCCACCAAAGCCCGTCCAACGATACATCGACGCGGCGTCTTCGCACCGGGTTCGCCGGTGCGGCCCAATCCCATCGGCACATCGATCGTGAAGCTTGTGAGCGTTGAGGGAGCGACAGTTCTTGTGCGCGGCCTCGACTGCCTCGACGGAACGCCCTTGATCGATCTGAAGCCGGAGCGGACGGGGTTCACGCCCATAGGTCTGCCCCAAACAGGCGATTTCGAGACCGGCAGGGACTGCTCACGCAATTGCAGTTGCGAATGAGTTGCAACTAATTGCGATCCCGGCTATGTTCGCCTCAGAACGGTTGGGAGAATTTGCGATGTGGAGGAAGTGGAGCCGGCATCTGGCCGGCTTGGCGATGGCGCTCGGGCTGCTGACGGGGACTGCCGATGCGCGGTCCGGCGGCAAGCCGTTCCGCGTCGTGACGACTTTCACCGTCATCCAGGACATCGCGCAGAACGTGGCTGGCTCTGCCGCGGTGGTGGAATCGATCACCAAAGCCGGTGCGGAAATCCATGACTATCAGCCGACGCCGCTCGACATCGTCCGTGCGCAGGCGGCCGACCTCGTGCTGTGGAACGGCTTCAATCTCGAGCGCTGGTTCGAAAAGTTCTTCGAGAATGTGAAGAACGTACCGAGCGTGGTCGTCTCCGAGGGCGTCGAGCCGATGGGCATCTCGGAAGGCCCCTACACAGGCAGGCCCAATCCGCATGCGTGGATGTCGTCGAAGAGCGCGCTGATCTATGTCGAGAACATCCGCAAGGCGCTGGCAACGTACGATCCCGCGAACGCCGGGACCTACAACAAGAATGCCGCCGCCTACGCCGCGCAAATCCGCGCGATCGATGAGCCGCTGCGCAAGCGGCTCGGCAGCATTCCGCCAGACCAGCGCTGGCTGGTGTCGAGCGAGGGCGCGTTCAGCTATCTCACCCGCGACTACGCGATGAAGGAAGCCTATCTCTGGCCAATCAATGCCGACGAGCAAGGGACGCCGAAGCAGGTCCGCCGCGTGATCGATCTTGTTCGCAAAAACAAAATTCCGGTGGTGTTCAGCGAGAGCACGATTTCCGATCGCGCCGCCAAGCAGGTCGCCCGTGAAACCGGCGCGCGTTACGGCGGCGTGCTCTATGTCGACTCGCTCAGCGCCGCGAACGGCCCGGTGCCGACCTATCTCGATCTTCTGAAAGTGACGGTCGAGACCATCGCCAATGGTTTCGGTAAATAAAAAAGGGCTTCGGCAAGTGAAAAAAGGTTTCGGCAAATGAACATGATCGCCGGTCCGGCCAGCGCTTCGGCGGGCGTCATCGGTCAAGCCGGGGCCAGCATCTCCGTGCGCGGCTTGACGGTGACGTACAACACGGGCCTGAGGGCGGTGCATGACGCATCGTTCGAACTGGACCCGGGTACGATCTGCGCGCTGGTCGGCGTCAACGGCAGCGGCAAATCGACGATCTTCAAGGCCATCATGGGTTTCGTCACGCCCGCGGCCGGAGAAATCAGGCTGTCTGGACGTCCGGTCGCGGAAGCGGTCCGGCGCAACGTCGTAGCCTACGTGCCGCAGAGCGAGGATATCGACTGGAATTTTCCGGTGCTGGTTGACGACGTCGTGATGATGGGCCGCTACGGCCACATGAACTTTCTGCGGATTCCGTCGCGTGCCGACGTCTACAAGGTCCATGCGGCGCTGGAGCGGGTCGGCATGAGCGAGTACCGCAAGCGGCAGATCGGCGAACTCAGCGGCGGTCAAAAGAAGCGTGTGTTCCTGGCCCGTGCACTCGCGCAAGAGGGAAGCATCATTCTGCTCGACGAACCGTTCACCGGCGTCGATGTGAAAACCGAAACCGCTATCATCAGCCTGTTGCGTGAACTGCGCAGCGCCGGTCACCTGATGCTGATCTCGACCCACAACCTTGGGAGCGTGCCGGACTTCTGCGATCAGGTGGTGCTGCTCAATCGCACCGTGCTTGCGGCCGGGCCGACGGCTGAGGTCTTCACCCAGGCCAATCTGGAGCGCGCATTCGGCGGCGTGCTGCGGCAATTCAATCTCGGCGGCGCCGCGTTGCACGACGACGAGGATCCGCGCGGGTTGACGGTTTTGACCGATGACGAGCGGCCGCTGGTGATCTACGGCGACCGCAAAGGTCAGAGCGCGCCACCGGCAAAACGGCCCGGAGAGCCAACATCATGATGGCCGAGCTTCTGGTGCCGTTCGGCTACGACTACATGCTGAAAGCAATGTGGGTTTCCGCACTCGTTGGCGGGGTCTGTGCGTTCCTCTCCGCCTACCTCGTCATGAAAGGCTGGTCGCTGATGGGCGATGCGCTAGCGCATTCGGTCGTGCCTGGTGTCGCTGGCGCCTACATTCTTGGCGTACCGTTCGCAGTCGGCGCGTTCTTCTCCGGCATTCTCGCCTCGCTCGGCATGGCGTTTGTCCGCCAGCACTCGCGGCTGCGCGAGGATGCAGTGATCGGCATCGTCTTCACGTCGCTGTTTGCACTCGGCCTGTTGATGGCGTCGATCTGGCCAACGTCGGTCAGCGTGCAAAACATCGTGCTCGGCAATATTCTGGCGATCTCCGATGAGGACGTGGTGCAGGTCGCGATCATCTCAGCGGTCTCGCTCGGCCTTCTGCTGCTGAAGTGGAAGGATCTGATGATCACGTTCTTCGACGAGGCTTATGCGCGCAGCATCGGCCTCAATACCGTGATGCTGAAGGCGCTGTTCTTTACCCTGCTCAGTGCTTGCACGGTCGCGGCGCTGCAGACCGTCGGCGCCTGTCTGGTGATCGCGATGGTGGTGACGCCGGGTGCCACCGCCTATCTGCTTACAGATCGCTTCGGCCGTCTGATCGTTATCAGCATTATGCTCGGGGCGGGGACGAGCTTTGTCGGGGCCTATCTGAGTTATTTTATCGACGGCGCGACCGGCGGCGTGATTGTCAGCCTGCAGACGTTGCTGTTTCTGGCTGCGTTCGTATTTGCGCCCAAGCATGGCATCCTGGCGGGGCGTCGCCGCGCCGCGATGGCGGGAGCGCCGGTATGATGGCGGTTATCGACTGGTTCGCGGTTCCGTTGAGCTATCCGTTCATGCAGCGCGCGCTGATGGTGTCGCTGATGGTCGGCGCGGTCTGTGCGGTGCTGTCCTGCTATCTGATACTGAAGGGCTGGTCGCTGATGGGGGACGCGGTCTCGCATGCGGTGCTGCCGGGCATCGTCCTGGCCTATGCGGCCGGTCTGCCGCTCGCGGTGGGTGCGTTCGCCGCAGGCCTGTCGTGCGCGCTGTTGACCGGATATCTGAAGGAATCGAGCCGGGTGAAGGAGGACACCGTGATGGGTGTCGTGTTCTCGGGCATGTTCGGATTCGGTCTTGTCATTTTCACCAAGATCGAAACCGAGCAGCATCTCCTGCATATCCTGTTCGGCAACGTGCTCGGGGTGACGGTCCAGGACCTGATCGAGACGGCTGTGATTGCCGGCGGGACGCTCGCGATCGTGCTGGTGAAGCGGCGCGACCTCTTGCTCTACTGTTTCGATCCGAACCACGCCCGCGCCATCGGATTGCCGGTACAGGTGCTGCACTATGGCCTTCTGGTGCTGCTGTCGCTCACCATTGTCGGGTCGCTGAAGGCGGTCGGAATCATCCTCGTGGTGGCCATGCTGATCGCGCCGGGTGCGATTGCTTTCCTTCTGACCGATCGTTTTGAGCGCATGCTGGTGATCGCAACCGTCGTTGCCACCGGCTCGTCGGTGCTGGGCACGCTGATCTCCTTCCATATCGACGGAGCGACGGGCGCGTGCATCGTGCTGGTGCAGGCAATGGTGTTCGTGCTGGCGTTCCTGTTTGCGCCCAAACGTGGCCTTGTCGCAGCGCGACTGGCGCGGCGGCAATCGTCTGCGGCCTGAGCCCGTTCGGAAATCAGTCCTGCGGTTCGGTTCCGACGCCGTCGGCGTCAACGCGCAGCCAGCCGCTCGGCGCGAGGCGCTGCTGCGGCAGGAAGCGGCCCTTGTAGTCCATCTTCTTCGAGCCTTCGATCCAGTAGCCGAGATAGACGTAAGGCAGGCCGAGCCGCCGTGCGCGGGTGATGTGATCGAGGATCATGAAGGTGCCGAGCGAGCGATCCTCTTCGCCCGGCTCGAAGAACGAATACACCATCGACAGCCCGTCGGTGAGAACGTCGGTCAGCGCAATGGCCAGCAGATCGTCACCCCGACCGGGCTTAGCCCCATTTTCGGGCCGGCGGCGATACTCGACGATGCGGGTCTCGACGTGGCTGTCTTCAACCATCATTGCGTAATCGAGCACGGTCATGTCGGCCATGCCGCCATGGCGGTGACGCTCGTCGAGGTAGGCGCGGAACACCGAGTATTGCTCCGAGGTCGGAACCGCGGTTCGCAGTTCGCCGACAACATCTGAATTGCGCGCAAGAATTTTTCGGAAATTCCGCGAGGGACGGAATTCGTTGGCGACAACGCGGACCGACACGCAGGCGCGGCACTGGTCGCAGGCCGGCCGATAGGCGATCGACTGGCTGCGGCGGAAGCCGCCGTGCGTCAGCAGGTCGTTCAGCTCGCCGGCTTTCTCGCCGACCAGATGGGTGAACACCTTGCGCTCATTGCGATCCGGCAAGTACGGACACGGCGACGGCGCCGTGAGGTAAAATTGCGGGGTATCGCGGGAGTGCTGGGTCACGGGTTCCTGTCAACGGCCGGTTCGAACAGGGCAAGCATCGCGCCAGGACGGAATTTGGTCAATCCGGCCGATGCGCATGGTCCCCATCATGCACCGGGATTCCCGGCATATTCCGCAAAAGCGCCGGTTCAGCAGCGCAGGTTCAGGAATGAGATAAGCTCAAAAGATTGCCAAAGCATTCTCCCGCATCGCTCCGCGAATCAGACGGTCCGCACGGCGTCGGTCGCTGCCGAACTGTTGATCACCACGGTTCCGAGCACCACGTCGTGCAACAGCCGGCGGCGGCCGTTGAACAGGCCGACCAGCAGCACCAGCGGCGAGAGGATCGAGACCGAGACCCAGTACAGCACCGCATGCGAAGCGCCGAGCAGGAAGTACGGTTTCTCGCCGTACCATGTGCGCATCTCGAGATTGAGCAGGCGCATGCCCACGGTTGCGGCACGCGCGCCGCCGAGCGTCAGCCCATAATAGCAAATCGCCCAGACGATCGAGAGCGGCGACAGCAGCCAGAACAGCGCCCAGCCAAGTCCAAGTGTAACGATACCGAAAACTGCGATGAACAGAGTGGCGAGGATAACCGGCACCGACAGGATGAGGAGGTCGACCAGAAACGCCAGCATGCGCCGCATCAACACATCGCGGAACAGTTCCGGATGCGCCCATGGGTCGAAGGCATGCGGACGATAGCCGCCGCCGCTGCGCCAGACGTTGTCGCGTGAAGTCTGATTGCTGTCAGTCATTGCCAGTCCTCCGATAGGGACCAGCAAGACATGGAGGGGCAAATATGGATTTACAAGGCCTGTCCGCGTTTCCGCTTGACAATCCCTTCACTAGGATTATAGTCACATGTATCCTGTCCCACTGAGAGGGGCGGTTCGCGATCGTCACGAGACGCGGGACAGGATGCGGTGGACGCGGCAGCGTCAGGCGCGGACGAG
>JAKFUP010000077.1 GCA_021732625.1 Hyphomicrobiales bacterium | reverse complement strand
AGCGACGGGCATCGGGACCACACGACTTGGGCCGGCGCGCAAAGGCATTGCGAGTGAGGCGTATCTCCGCCCTGGCCCGCAACGCGCAGCGCCGTCGTCAGCACGTCAGAGCTGCGGGTCCATAGAAACCAAGGCCGCTCCCCGAAAGGAATCCTGCCAACGTCTCCCCAACCGCCTCTCGTCCGCGCCTGACGCTGCCGCGTCCACCGCATCCCGCCCCGCGTCTCGTGACGATCGCGAACCGCCCCTCTCAGTGGGACAGGATACATATGACTATATTCCTAATATGGAGAATGTCAAGCGGAAATGTCAGCCGGGATATTCACGCGAATGCGGGCAGAAGGCCGGACGTCCCATCGTCGTCCCTGCGACAGCAGGGACCTATAACCTCCGTACCAATGGGATTTTCTGCGAGTGCAGCAGAGAGTATCTGCTGCCGGTTACACCATGTTCGTCACGGCGTATGTGTCCCTGCTGTCGCAGGGACGACAGCGGTGGTGAGGCGCTTTCATTCCCACGCTCAAACGAAAAGGCCGGCACAGGTGCCGGCCTTTTCCACTCATATTCAACTCACGCGACGAACGTCACTCAACACCTACGCAACGCACGCAACGAGGTTGGCGCTTACAGGGCTTCCGCAACGACGCGGCCAACGCCGCGACCGGTCATGCCGATCGCCTGGGCGGCGCCCTTGGAGAGGTCGAGCACGCGGCCGCGAACGAACGGGCCACGGTCATTAATGGTGACGACGACACTGCGGCCGCCATGGGTGACGCGCAGCTTGGTGCCGAACGGCAGCGAGCGATGCGCGGCGGTCATGCCACCGGGGTTGAAACGAACGCCAGACGCGGTGCGACGCCCGGCCAGTTCATTGCCGTAGTACGACGCCATGCCGCTGAAGCTGCGGGTGGAGCCGAGCGATGCGTTGGCGTTCATGAGGTTGTTGGGGTCTTTGCGGGTTTTGGCGGAAGCCTCGGACAGTCCGCCGGCGAAGGTGAGCGCAACAAGCGTGGCCGCACAGATCGCGAGCGGCCGTGCCATCCGCGAGGACGGCGACAAGGTTCGATACATGTATAGTGTCCCTCAGAAAAGTATTGCCACATATGTGGCAAGTGAAACCCCCATCCCTGGGTCGATGAGGTGCCTGTTGAAGGACCAATAAGGCAAGATATGGGCGAAAAACCCGGATATCAATTCTGTATTATTGTAAGGGCTCAGCATTCAAATACGAATACTTTGGCAAAATCATCACGAATAAAGTAATCTATACTGATATTACTTGAGTCTATTGCGTAGCCGAGTCTTCGGCGTGCATGGCCAGCATTCAGCAAGTATTCGAAAGGCGAGGACAGCTTCAGCCGCAACGTCCGCTTTCATCCGGCCGGGCCGCGGGCGGTGTCATTCAAAGTCGCAGGGCAAATCTCTGGATCGTCTTGGATCGTCTTGGATCGTCTTGGATCGTCTTGGATCGTCTTGGATCGTTTTGGGCGCTTCGCGATGCGACCTTTGGCCCATACGAAATTCCGCGTGGGAGAGCGCGCGACGAATGTGCAAGAAACAGCCGGAAAATAACGGTTTCAGCCCGGATCGAATCCAAATCCAGTGATGTTGCACCTGCGCTGTGCGTGTGTTAGCAAACCCGCGATTTTGGGGTGCAGGTACGACGTGCCGGCGGTGGCAAATCGAAGTCCAGCTTGAACTTCAAGCCCTTGAATTTTCAAGGAAAGAGCCCTGAAGGGCTGGCGCCGCGTCAGGCGACAGGTCCTTCGCGGGTTCGGCAGCAATAAAGAGCGCGTTGGTGGCATCAGAAAATTCATCCGTATCTGGCGTGTCCGGCCGTTATGCGACCGCCCTGTTCGAACTGGCGCGCGACGAAAAATCCGTCGATGCGATCAAGGCCGACCTCGACAGGTTCGACGCGCTTCTGACCGACAGCGCCGACCTCAAGCGTCTGGTGCGCAGCCCGGTGTTTACCGCCGACGAGCAGGGCAAGGCTCTGGCGTCGGTGCTTGAGAAGGCTGGCATCGGCGGCACAAGCGCAAAATTCTTGGCAGTGCTGACGGCCAATCGCCGCCTGTTCGCGGTGTCCGACGTGATCCGCTCCTTCCGCGCGCTGGTCGCCAGGTTCAAGGGCGAAGCAACCGCGGACGTGACCGTCGCGGAGCAGCTCAGCGACAAGAATCTCGATGCTCTGAAGGCGGCACTGAAGTCAGTGACCGGCAAGGACGTCGCTCTCAACGTGACGGTCGATCCGTCGATCATCGGCGGGCTTGTGGTCAAGCTCGGCAGCCGCATGGTCGACAGCTCGCTGCGCACCAAACTCAACTCGATCAAGCACGCGATGAAAGAGGCAGGCTGATGGACATCCGCGCAGCGGAAATTTCCGCAATCCTCAAGGACCAGATCAAGAATTTCGGCCAGGAAGCCGAAGTCTCCGAAGTCGGTCAGGTTCTGTCGGTTGGCGACGGTATCGCCCGCGTCTACGGTCTGGACAACGTTCAGGCCGGTGAAATGGTCGAGTTCGAGAACGGCACGCGCGGCATGGCGCTCAATCTCGAAACCGACAACGTCGGCATCGTGATCTTCGGCGCCGACCGTGAGATCAAGGAAGGCCAGACCGTCAAGCGAACCCGCGCCATCGTGGACGCGCCGGTCGGCAAGGGCCTGCTCGGCCGCGTCGTCGATGCGCTCGGCAATCCGATCGACGGCAAGGGTCCGATCAAGGCCGACAAGCGCATGCGTGTTGACGTCAAGGCGCCCGGCATCATTCCGCGCAAGTCGGTGCATGAGCCGATGGCGACCGGCCTCAAGGCGATCGACGCCTTGATTCCCGTCGGCCGCGGCCAGCGCGAACTGATCATCGGCGACCGCCAGACCGGCAAGACCGCCATCGCGCTCGACACGATCCTGAACCAGAAGCCGCTCAACGCGCAGCCGGACGAGAAGATCAAGCTGTATTGCGTCTACGTCGCGATCGGCCAGAAGCGTTCGACCGTCGCGCAGTTCGTGAAGGTGCTCGAAGAGCAGGGCGCTCTGGAATACTCCGTCATCGTCGCCGCGACCGCATCCGATCCGGCGCCGATGCAGTACCTCGCGCCGTTCACCGGCTGCACCATCGGCGAGTTCTTCCGCGACAACGGCATGCACGCGGTCATCATCTATGACGACTTGTCGAAGCAGGCCGTCGCCTATCGTCAGATGTCGCTGCTGCTGCGCCGTCCGCCGGGCCGCGAAGCGTATCCGGGCGACGTGTTCTATCTGCATTCGCGTCTGCTCGAGCGGGCCGCGAAGCTCAACGACGATCAGGGCGCAGGCTCGCTGACCGCGCTGCCGGTCATCGAAACCCAGGCCAACGACGTGTCGGCCTACATTCCGACCAACGTGATCTCGATCACGGACGGGCAAATCTTTCTGGAAACCGATCTGTTCTTCCAGGGCATCCGGCCTGCTGTGAACGTCGGTCTGTCGGTGTCGCGCGTCGGTTCGTCGGCGCAGACCAAGGCGATGAAGAAGGTCGCCGGCAAGATCAAGGGCGAGCTCGCGCAGTACCGCGAAATGGCGGCGTTCGCGCAGTTCGGCTCCGATCTCGACGCCACGACGCAGCGGTTGCTCAGCCGCGGCTCGCGCCTGACCGAACTTCTGAAGCAGGCGCAGTTCTCGCCGCTGAAGATGGAAGAGCAGGTCTGCGTCATCTATGCCGGCGTCAACGGCTATCTCGACCCGATCCCGGTCAACAAGGTGCGCGCATTCGAGGACGGCTTGCTGTCGCTGCTTCGCGGCAAGCACACCGATCTGCTCAATGCGATCCGCGACTCGCGCGATCTGTCGGATGATTCAGCGGGCAAGTTGAAGAGTGTCGTCGAAGGTTTTGCCAAGACGTTTTCGGCGTAAGGAATGCGAACGAACGCTCTCTTTCTGTTATCTCCCCCACAAGGGGGGAGGGAATACGTCCGAGTTCGGGGATAGGTTAGCCGCAATGGCCAGTTTGAAAGACATGCGGGTCCGCATCGCCTCGACCAAGGCGACGCAGAAGATCACCAAGGCCATGCAGATGGTCGCGGCCTCCAAGCTGCGCCGCGCGCAGACGGCCGCTGAAGCCGCGCGGCCTTATGCCGAGCGCATGGAGGCGGTGATCGGCAATATCGCGGGCGCGGCGGCTGCGACCGGCACCGGTCCGACCTTGATGGCGGGCACCGGCAACGACAAGGTGCACTTGCTGCTGGTCTGCACCGGCGAGCGCGGTCTCTCCGGCGCGTTCAACTCGTCGATCGTGCGTCTGGCGCGCGACCGTGCGCTTTCGCTGATGGGGCAAGGCAAAGAGGTCAAGTTTTTCTGCGTCGGCCGCAAGGGCTACGAGCAGTTGCGCCGCCAGTTCGACAAGCAGATCGTCGAGAATATCGAGCTGCGCTCGGTCAAGGTGCTGGGTTTCACAAACGCCAACGATATCGCCAGGAAGATCATCGCGCGTTACGAGGCCGGCGAATTCGACATCTGCACGCTGTTTTTTTCGCGCTTCAAGTCGGTGATCTCGCAGGTCCCGACCGCACAGCAGATCATTCCGCTGGTGATCGAAGACAAGCCCGCGGGTGCCGCGCCGCTCGCGCCGTATGAGTACGAACCGTCGGAAGACGAGATTTTGGCCGACCTGTTGCCGCGCAATCTTGCGGTGCAGATTTTCCGCGCGCTGCTCGAAAACAACGCCTCGTTCTACGGTGCGCAGATGTCGGCGATGGACAACGCCACGCGCAACGCCGGCGACATGATCCGCAAGCAGACCTTGATCTACAACCGTACCCGTCAGGCGATGATTACGAAGGAACTGATCGAAATCATCTCGGGCGCCGAGGCGGTTTAACGAACCGACACAAGATATAAAGCGCGCCGCGCTCACGAAGATTCGAAGGAGAGAGTCACATGGCATCACCCGCCAACCAGACCGGACGCATTACCCAGGTCATCGGCGCCGTCGTCGACGTGCAGTTCGAAGGGCATCTGCCGGCCATTCTCAACGCCATCGAGACCAGGAACAACGGCAACCGCCTGGTGTTCGAAGTCGCGCAGCATCTTGGCGAATCGACGGTGCGCGCCATCGCGATGGACACCACCGAGGGTCTGGTGCGCGGTCAGGAAGTCACCGACACGGGCGCACCGATCAAGGTGCCGGTCGGCGTGGGTACGCTCGGCCGCATCATGAACGTGATCGGCGAGCCGATCGATGAAGCCGGCCCGGTCGCCTCGGAAGGCGAGCGCGCGATCCATCAGGAAGCACCGGCCTATACGGAGCAATCGACCGAGGCTGAAATTCTCGTCACCGGCATCAAGGTCGTCGATCTGCTGGCCCCTTACGCAAAGGGCGGCAAGATTGGCCTGTTCGGCGGCGCCGGCGTCGGCAAGACCGTGCTGATTCAGGAACTCATCAACAACGTCGCGAAGGCCCACGGCGGCTACTCGGTGTTCGCCGGCGTCGGCGAGCGCACCCGCGAGGGCAACGACCTCTATCACGAGTTCATCGAATCCGGCGTCAACAAGAAGGGTGGCGGCGAAGGCTCTAAGTGCGCTCTGGTTTACGGCCAGATGAACGAACCGCCGGGCGCACGCGCCCGCGTCGGCCTCACCGGGCTGACCGTCGCGGAGCACTTCCGCGATCAGGGCCAGGACGTGCTGTTCTTCGTCGACAACATCTTCCGCTTCACGCAGGCGGGTTCGGAAGTGTCGGCGCTGCTGGGACGTATTCCGTCGGCGGTGGGTTATCAGCCGACGCTCGCGACCGACATGGGCGCGCTGCAGGAGCGCATCACCACCACCACCAAGGGTTCGATCACCTCGGTGCAGGCGATCTACGTGCCCGCCGACGACTTGACCGACCCGGCGCCCGCGACATCGTTCGCGCATCTCGACGCGACCACCGTGCTCAACCGCGCGATCTCGGAAAAGGGCATCTATCCGGCGGTGGACCCGCTCGACTCGACCTCGCGCATGCTGTCGCCGCTGGTTGTCGGCGAGGAGCACTACCAGACCGCGCGTCAGGTTCAGCAGGTGTTGCAGCGCTACAAGGCGCTGCAGGACATCATCGCCATTCTCGGCATGGACGAACTGTCGGAAGAGGACAAGATCGCGGTCGCGCGCGCGCGCAAGATCGAGCGCTTCCTGTCGCAGCCGTTCTTCGTCGCCGAAGTGTTCACCGGCTCGCCGGGCAAGTTCGTCGACCTCGCCGACACCATCAAGGGCTTCAAGGGCCTTTGCGAAGGCAAGTACGACCACCTGCCGGAAGCGGCCTTCTA
>JAKFUP010000232.1 GCA_021732625.1 Hyphomicrobiales bacterium | reverse complement strand
TTCGCCAGATCAAGGCGCAGAAGATACCGGCGGTTTTTCTGGAAAATGTCGCCGATCCGCGGCTGATGCGGCGAATTGCCTCCGAAACCGGGGCTGCCATCGGCGGGACGCTCTATTCGGACAGTTTGACCGACGAAAAGGGCGATGCACCCACTTACATTGGTATGGTCAGGCACAATATAAAGGCACTCACCAGCGCGCTCACGAACTAGCGCGGAGCCCGTCTGCTGCCAGGGCGCGTTGGCTATGCCCTGGAGTTTTCATGTCCGACGTTGCTGCCTCGAAAATCCCCGTCACCGTGCTGACCGGCTATCTCGGCGCCGGAAAAACCACGCTGCTCAACCGCATCCTGTCGGAAAACCACGGCAAGAAATATGCTGTGATCGTCAACGAGTTTGGCGAGATCGGCATCGACAACGATCTCATCATCGGCGCCGACGAAGAAGTGTTCGAAATGAACAACGGCTGCGTCTGCTGCACCGTGCGCGGCGATCTGGTGCGCATCATCGATGGCCTGATGAAGCGCAAGGGCAAGTTCGATGCGATCATTCTGGAAACCACCGGCCTCGCCGATCCGGCTCCGGTGGCGCAGACGTTTTTCGTCGACGAGGACGTGCGTGATAAAACCACTCTCGACGCGGTCGTGACGGTTGCCGATGCCAGGTGGCTGAGCGACCGCCTCAAGGACGCGCCCGAGGCCAAGAACCAGATCGCGTTCGCCGACGTCATCGTGCTGAACAAGACCGATTTGGTCAGCAAGCCGGAGCTGGCGGAAGTCGAGGCGCGCATTCGCGGCATCAATCCTTATGCCAAACTCCACCGCACTGAGCGCTGTCAGGTCGCGCTGAACGACGTGCTAGATCGGAAGGCGTTCGATCTGGACCGGATTTTGGAGATCGAACCTGAATTTTTGGGAGAGAGTGACGGTCACGACCACGACCACGACCATGAACATGACCATCATGATCATGGCCACGATCACGCGCACGGCCATGGTCAAGGCGGTCTGAAGCACTATCACGACGAAGACATGAAATCGCTGTCGCTCAAGACCGAGAAGCCGCTCGATGCCAACAAGTTCATGCCGTGGTTGCAGGCGCTTGTCGCCACCGACGGCCAGAGCATTCTTCGCTCGAAGGGTATCTTGTCGTTTAAGGATGACGATGAGCGTTACGTGTTTCAGGGCGTCCATATGATGATCGAAGGCGATCACCAGCGCGAATGGAAGGCGGACGAGCCACGCCTCAGCAAACTGGTGTTCATCGGCCGTGAATTGCCGGAGCAGAAAATCCGCGACGGCTTCGAGAAGTGCATCGCTTAGTTCCTTGTCGTCCTGGGCGAACGAAGTGAGACCCGGGACCCATAACCCTCGAACTATCGTTATGGCACGGCGTATGGGTCGCTGCTTTCGCAGGGACGACGCAAGATGATGATGCGGATCAGCAGCCAATGACATCGTTCAATTCGGATAACCCCGCGTCGATCGTCTCAGTGACCGATCGCACGCTGAAGATCGAACTGCCGCAGGCTGCAACGGCGTTGCATTTTCTCGGCGACAGCGCCGGCTTTGTCGGCGTCGAGGACAGCGTCAGCTTCGCGGCTGTGTCGGGCGAGGTGTCCACCCACGACATTCATGGCGGTGGCATTCTCTGCACCGTCTCTGACGGAAAGCGCATTGTTACCGGCGGCGATGACGGCAAGCTGGTCACGGTCGATGCGAGCGGCGCGACCGAAACGATAGCCACCGATGCGAAGCGCCGCTGGATCGACAATGTCGCGCTGCATCCTGATGGCGCTATCGCGTGGTCGGCCGGCAAGACTGCATTCGTGCGGCCCACCAAGGGCGACGAGAAGACTCTCGACGTCGCTTCCACCGTCGGCGGGCTCGCGTTTGCGCCGAAAGGTTTGCGGCTCGCGGTCGCGCATTACAACGGCGTCACGCTTTGGTTCCCCAATATGGCCGCGAAGCCGGAGGTGCTGGAGTGGAAGGGCTCCCATCTCGGCGTGACCTTCAGCGACGACAACAAGTTTCTCGTCACCACCATGCACGAGGCGGCGCTGCACGGCTGGCGGCTGGCCGACAATCGCCACATGCGGATGACCGGTTACCCGTCGCGGGTGCGGTCGATGGCTTGGACCGCTGACGGCAAGCATCTCGCTACGTCGGGTGCGGACACTGTGATCGTGTGGCCGTTCGTCACCAAGGACGGTCCGATGGGCAAGGAGCCCGCGATGCTGGCGCCGCTCAAGGCCAAGGTCACTTGTGTCGCTTGCCATCCGAAGAGCGATATTCTCGCCGCGGGTTACAGCAACGGCATGGTGCTGATGGTGCGGATGCAGGATGGCGCGGAAATTCTGGTGCGCCGCGATGACGATGCGCCAGTCTCAGCGCTGGGGTGGAACGCGAAGGGCTCGCTGCTCGGCTTCGCCAGCGAGAACGGCGATGCGGGTTTGCTGCCGCTCTGATCGTTTCGGTTCCTCACACATCGAAAATTTAAGGCGCAGCTCGCGTTGCTGCGGCGATGCGCACACGGAACCTTTGTCAGCCCCGGCTTGTTGCCATTTGCAACACGATGCGACGGGAGACGGCCATGACAATGTTCGACCGCGTACCGAAACGATCTGCCATTGGTGACATTGCATTTGGTATCGCACTCGCCTTTGTGGGCGCGATGATTGTTGCCGCTTCGTATGCTCGTGTCGGCGACAAGCCGCACGTGATGGCTCAGGCCACGCCCGATGCAACGAAGTCTTCCCCTCCCGAACCTGTCCGGCCGACCACGCCTGCGCCTGAGCCGGCGCGTCCGAGTGCGGATGCTCAGAAGGCAGGAGCGACGCCGGCACTGCCGCCCGCGCCTGCGGAGAAAATCGGCGAGCCGGTGCCGGAACGGAAATAAAAATAGCCATCATTCCGGACAGCGCGAATGCGCCGATCCTGAATCCATCGCTCAGCAAGTTCAGGATTTGTTATGAGAATGGATTCCGGGTCTGCGCCTTACGGCGCATCCCGGAATGACAATCCAACAATCACCGCACCAGAATATTTTTGAACTGCCACGGATCGCTGGTGTCGATGTCTTCCGGGAACAGACCCGGGCGGTCTTTCAGCGGTGTCCAGTCGGTGTAGTAGCCCTTCACTGGGCCGAGATACGGTAATTGGATTTCCAGCAAGCGATCGAAATCCATCTCGTCGGCTTCGACGATGCCTTCGTTCGGATTCTCCAGGGCCCACACCATGCCGCCGAGCACGGCGGAAGTGACCTGGAGACCGGTCGCGTTCTGGTAGGGTGCAAGTGTCCGTGTTTCTTCGATGGAGAGTTGCGAGCCGTACCAGTAGGCATTGTTATCGTGGCCGAACAGCAGCACGCCGAGTTCGTCGATGCCATCGACGATCTCGTTCTCATCGAGGATGTGGTGCTTCTCCTGCATCTTCGCGGCGCGGCCGAACATCTCGTGCAGCGAGAGGATTGCATCGTCCGCCGGATGGTAGGCATAGTGACAGGTCGGTCGGTACACTGCCGTGCCCGATGCATCGCGCACCGTGAAGTAATCGGAGATCGAGATCGACTCGTTGTGGGTGACGAGGAAGCCATATTGTGCACCCCGAGTGGGACACCAGGTGCGCACGCGCGTGTTGGCGCCGGGCTGCATCAAATAGATCGCCGCGCCACAGCCGGCTTCGTGGGTGTGTGCATTCTCGGGCATCCATTTTTCGTGGGTACCCCAGCCGAGTTCGGACGGCTGCACGCCTTCGGACAGGAAACCCTCAACCGACCAGGTGTTGACGAAAACGTCCGGCTCTTTCGGGGTCTTCGAGCGTTGCGTATCGCGCTCGGCGATGTGGATGCCTTTGATGCCGGCTTGCCGCATCAGGTCCGCCCATTCACCCTTGGTCCTGGGCTTTGGAGCATTGAGCTTCAGATCGGCGGCGACATTGAGCAGCGCCTGCTTGACGAAGAAGGACACCATGCCGGGATTAGCGCCGCAGCAAGACACCGCCGTCGTCGAACCTGCGGGACGTGCTTTCTTCGCGGCCAGCGTTACTTCGCGCAGCGCGTAGTTGGAGCGCGCTTCCGGTCCCTTCGTCGAATCGAAATAGAAGCCCAACCAGGGTTCGTTGACGGTGTCGATGTAAAGCGCGCCAAGCTCGTTGCAGAGCTCCATGATATCGGTCGAACCGGTATCGACCGAGAGGTTGACGCAGAATCCCTGGCCGCTGCCTTCGGTGAGGAGCGGGGTCAGCAGTTCGCGATAATTGTCCCTGGTCAGGCCCTTCTGGATGAAGCGCAAGCCGTGCTTGTCGCACAGCGCCTTGCGGCCCTCGTCCTTCGGATCGAGCACGGTGATACGCGACTTGTCGTAGTCGAGATGGCGCTCGATCATGGGCACCATGCCCTTGCCGATGGAGCCAAAGCCGACCATCACGATAGGGCCGGTGATCTTGGCGTAGATCGGATACGTCATCGATGTTCTCCTGCGGCATTCCAGGATGCGCTCCCAGCGGAGCACACCCAGAACAGAACGGTGTGTGGTTTCCAGCTTTACGAGCGGCGCTTGGCCGTGACTTCAATCTCGACTTTCATCTCGGGCTTGTAGAGGCTTGAGACCGCCAGCAGCGTCGCTGCCGGGCGAATCTCGCCGAGCGTCTCGCCACATATCGCGAACACCTTGTCGGCATCGGCCGCGTCGGTGATGTAGTAGGTCGCGCGAACGATATCGGCCAAGGCGAAGCCGGCTTCCTTCAGTGCACCCTCGATGGTCTTGAAACAATTCCGTGTCTGGGATGTGACATCGCCCGGCAAGGTCATGGTGGTGAAATCGTATCCGGTGGTCCCGGCGACGAAACAGAAATCGCCATCGACAACCGCGCGGCTATAGCCCGCAACTTTCTCGAATGGCGATCCGGACGAAATCAGGCGACGTGGCATCGTTAGGGCTCCTCAGTGTGGCGGCTCGGAAGTCCGCATCATTGTTACCGTACGCTCGCAATGCGGACTTCCGAGCCGAAGCCACACGGGATTAATAGGTTGCTGGTGTCCTCCGATTCCGAAGTTCGCACAGGAGAACGCCGCAAACTGAAGCGAACTTCGGAATCGGGACGCTAGCGTTGGCCCGGCTTGCCGTTTTGGGACGGGTAAATCAAGGGTGGAGACGCCGCAAAATGCGGCGCTTTCCTTACGTATCGGCAGTTCTTAGGTGTCGGTTGGCTGCCGGCTGCGTCTCAGCACGTCCATCGCGATCTTGATGCCCATCAGGATCATGATCGCTGTGACGGCGACCTGCTGCATCAATCCGCGACGGCGCGGATCATCGTTCGCCCCGGGCGCATCGAATTCGGTTGAGGTCATGATGGTCAGGCTGCGCGTGGGGTGAGTGCGCCGAGGCGGGTGCGGCGAATCCTTGCGGTTGCGCCGGTGGGCACGATCATACCCCAGACGCCATCGAGCGCGCCGTCACGCAGCTCGAGCCCAAGCAAGCGATCGCGTTCGAACGGGCCGGGCAGAGCCAGTTCGGCGGTTTTCTCAGGCGAGAAGCCGAAGCGGACATAATACGGCGCGTCGCCGAGCAGGATCACGGCGCCGTGGCCGCGCAGCTTCGCCACGGCGAGCGCATGACGCATCAATGCCGCGCCGACGCCGAGCTTGCGGCATGAAGCTTCGACTGCGAGCGGGCCGAGCACAAGCGCCGGGATGCCCCCGGCGCTGACGTGCCACAACCGCACGGTGCCGACCAGTTTGCCCTCGCGCATTGCCGTGAAGGCGAGGCCTTCGGCAGGCAAACGTCCGTCGCGGATGCGCTGGCATGTGCGGGCATGGCGGTTCGCGCCAAAGCAGGCGTCCAGCAGCGCTTCACGCGCGGCAACGTCTGAGGCGCGCTCGCTGCGGATCGCAAACGGAGCGGCACTCACAGTCAGGGCGATCTTTCTGGCCGATACAGCAGTACGAGTCATGGCACGTCAGTCCCCACGCCCGCGGCGCACAGCGCGCCCGGCATGTTGTCAGTCCGAAGGTGACGGGATGGGAGCCGGCGCACCGGCTCCCGTTTTTCTTCACCCTCTCCCGCTTGCGGGGGAGGGTCGGGGAGGGGGCAACCCGAAGATGACCCTCACCCGTCTCGCATCTATCGATGCTCGCCGACCTCTCCCTTGTAGGGAGAGGTGAAGAGCTTTAGCGATCAGATGTGGCCCGATCGCGTCAGCGATCAGATGTGATACGTCTTCAGCGGCGGGATGCCGTTGAAAGCCACCGACGAGTAGGTCGACGTATAGGCGCCGGTGCCTTCGATCAGCAGCTTGTCGCC
>JAKFUP010000093.1 GCA_021732625.1 Hyphomicrobiales bacterium | reverse complement strand
CGATGCAGACGCCATGAAACAGCTCGAAACCATCGTCCATCCGCTGCTTCGCTCGCATCATCAGAAATTTCTCGAAGATTCGGAGCACTCTGGTGCCCCGGTCGCCGTGGTCGATGTGTCGCTGCTGTACGAGACCGGCGGCGAGAAACGTGTCGATGCGGTGGTGGTGGTGACGACCGCTGCCGAAATCCAGCGCGAGCGGATACTGGCGCGCCCTAATATGGACGCGGCAAAACTTGAAGCCATCCTGGCGCGTCAAATGCCTGACGCGGAAAAGCGCAAGCGTGCCGATTTCGTGGTGGATACCTCGCACGGACTGGAGCCGGTGCGGACAAGCATTCGCGACATTCTCGCTGCGGCTGCTACACTTCCGCGGCGGCGAGCGTGATTCGCCTGCTCAAACCGGATGCCGGATGCGCGAAATCATTCTCGACACCGAAACCACCGGCCTCGATGCCCTGAACGGCGACAGGCTGGTCGAGATCGGCTGCGTCGAGCTGATCAATCGCATGCCGACTGGTCAGACGTTTCATCGCTACATCAATCCGCAGCGCGATATGCCGCGCGAGGCGTTCGCGGTGCACGGTCTTTCGGCGGAATTTCTGTCCGACAAGCCGCTGTTCGATGCTGTTGCCGAAGAATTTCTGACTTTCATCGCCGATGCGCCGCTGGTCATTCACAACGCATCGTTCGATATCGGGTTCATCAATGCCGAGCTTGAGCGGAGTGGACGCAAGGCGGTGCCGCGCGAGCGCCTCGTGGATACGCTGCTGCTGGCGCGCCGCAAACATCCCGGCGTTTCCAACCGCCTTGACGATCTCTGCTCGCGATACAATATCGACAATTCCCGCCGCACCAAACATGGCGCGTTGCTCGATGCCGAGCTGCTCGCGGAAGTGTACATCGATCTGATCGGTGCGCGGCAATCCCAGCTTGGTCTCGCCCAGACCCATGAAGCGCAGCGCCGTGCGGGAGGCGATGCGCCGCGCCGTCAGCGCATGATTCCGCTGGTGCCCCGCGTGACGGATGCCGATCGGGGCGCGCATCGTGCGTTTGTTGCTACGCTCGGGGAAAAGCAAATCTGGAGCGATTATCTCAAGTGACGGGCATCCAATGAACTCAGTCCCGCTTGGACAAACAAAAATGCCCACGGTCACCGCGGGCATTTGCTTTTAGTTGGTCAGCTTAGCTCGGCTTTCCGACTTGCTGCTGTTCGGCCTGACGCGCCATGTTCTGGCGATAGAGACCGACAAAATCCACCGGATCGAGCATCAGCGGCGGGAAGCCGCCGTCGCGAACCGCAGTGGCGATGATCTCACGCGCGAACGGGAATAGCAGCCGCGGACATTCGATCATGACCATCGGATGGAGATTCTCCTGAGCGACGTTCTGAATTTTGAAAATACCGGCATAGGCGAGCTCAAAACTGAACAGCACCGTGCCCGAATTCTCCGCCTTGCCTTCAACTGAAAGGACGACCTCGAAATCGTTCTCGGCTATCGCATTGGCGGCCACATTGATCTGAATGTTGATCGAGGGCTGCTGCTGTTGCTGGCCGAGCGAAGCCGGAGCATTCGGATTCTCGAACGACAAATCCTTGGTATACTGTGCCAGCACGTTCAGCTGCGGCGGCGGGGCGTCTTCGGGAGGCGTGCCGTTGCCATTGGTCATAGAGGTATCTCCTGGAGGTCTCAGCGGTTCGTAATCGGATCTGGTCAAAAAAGCGCCGGTTCCGGGTCCTGATAGACCGAACGGAGAGCTAAATGGCCACCGTCGACCTCGCCTTTACCCAGTATGCGCCTTGGCGGGCGAGTGGCTAACATAGGCCTGCGCCGTTCGACAAGGACGATAGGCCGCAACCCGAATGCGGAGGTTGGCGTTGGCATCTGGATCGGCTAGAATTTCGGGGATTCAGCTGCAAAAAGCCCTCAAGCGGGCCATTTCCAGCGTATCCTTGATGTGACGAAATGAGCAGGTCGGGCGGCCTTGGCGAAAGGGCCGCGCGTCACCACGTGAAAGTTGTTGTTTCCGGAGCGGTTTCGTCATTCCCGGGGTACGCTCGCGCCTGACTTCGGCACAGCATCGACCAGAAAGCGAATACGACGTGGACATTTATACGATCATCTTCCTGGCTCTGGCGGTCTTTATCTTCCTGCGGTTGCGCAATGTTCTCGGTCAGCGCACTGGAAGCGAACAGCCGCCGCGTGCCGCCCGCGACATGCTTCCGGGCGGTCAGGATAATGTCGTGCCGATGCCAGGGCGCACGCTCGATCCACCGCCACTTGCTCCGTCTGCTGAGCCGATGCCGGCTCAGGAGCGCTGGAAGGGCGTCGCCGAGCCGGGATCGGCGCTGGCGAACGGGCTGGATGCAGTCGCCGAAAAGGATTCCTCTTTCAATGCGCAGCAGTTTCTGGCGGGCGCACGCAGCGCTTATGAGATGATCGTGCTGGCTTTCGCCAATGGCGATCGGCGATCGCTGAAAGATCTTTTGTCGTCCGAAGTCTATGAAGGTTTCGAGACCGTGATCCGGGATCGGGAAAAGAACGAACAGCGGGCGGAGACGCGCTTTGTTTCCATCGACAAGGCCGAGATCGCCAATGCCGACGTGCGCGATCGCGCGGCGCACGTGACTGTCCGCTTCGTCTCGCAGATCGTCTCGGCGATTCGCGACAAGGCCGGTCAGGTGATCGACGGCAGTGCGGACAGTGTCACCGATGTCACCGACGTCTGGACTTTCGCTCGCGATCTCAACTCGCGCGATCCGAACTGGAAGCTGGTTGGGACCGATAGCGGAAATTGAGACCAGTGCCGCGCGCTGCGGCATTGCGGCGGCGGTTGCGCTGACCGTTCTGCTTGGGCCGGTGCCTGCAAGCGCCAATCGTGGCAAGCCGGTTTTTCCGATCGAGATCGACAACACCCAATACGCGCCTTTGTCATGGGCTGACATCCCCGGCTGGGCAGCCGACGATCATCTCGCGGCGTTCGGTGCATTTCGGGTCAGCTGCAATCCGATTGCTCTCCAGCGCAAGCCACCCGCAGACATTAAGGCGATCGGCACGTCGCTGCGCGAACCATGTCACGCAGCGAAGATGGCCAGTGTTTCCGATAACGAACAGGCGCGGCGTTTCTTCGAACAGCATTTCCAGCCGGTCAGCATTTCGAAGCTCGGCGACGAGTTGGGCTTCGTCACCGGATACTATGAACCGGTGGTCAACGGCTCGCGTACGCAGACCGAAGAATACAGCGTTCCGATTTATCGCCGTCCTTCCAATTTGTTCGTGCGCGGATTCAAGCAATCCGCAGGCAGTCTGCCGAATAAAGGCCAGGTGTTCCGCAAGATCGGCCGTCGCAAACTGGTGCCGTATTACGATCGCGCGGAGATCGAGGACGGTATTCTCACCGGCCGCGAGCTTGAGATCGGCTGGGTCAAGAGCCACACCGATCTGTTGTTCATCCAGATTCAGGGATCGGCGCGGATCAAGCTCGACGACGGTTCGACCGTCCGCATCAACTACGACGCCCACAACGGCTATCCGTATACGCCGGTAGGCCGCATCCTGATCGATCGCAACATCGTGCCGCGCGAGCAGATGTCGATGCAGCGCATCCGGCAGTACATGGACGAAAGCCCCGAGAATGCCAAAGAACTGCGGCGGCTTAATCGCTCCTATATTTTCTTTCGCGAGGTCAAACTGTCCGACAAGGATGAAGCCGTCGGCGCGCAGGGCGTGCCGCTCACCGCAGGCCGCTCCATCGCAGTCGACAAGGCGTTGCATGTCTACGGCACGCCGTTCTTCATCGACGGCATGCTGCCAATCGAATCCGAGCAGGCCAACACGGCGTTCCGCCGCTTGATGGTGGCGCAGGACACCGGCTCGGCCATTGTCGGCCCCGCGCGCGCAGATATTTATTTCGGAGCAGGCGCGGAAGCTGGAAAGATTTCAGGCCGCCTGAAGAATCCCGCGCGCTTTGTGATGCTGATTCCGAAAAGTCTCGATCCGCTTGCGCGCGGAAAGACCATGCTGCTGCCGGAAGCGCGTCCGTCCGCAAAGATTGCAAAGCTTTTTCCGCAGAAGGAGCCGCCGAAAGACGCGACTAAGCCGGAAATTCCAAAGCAGGAAACCACGACCAAATCCGACAAGCTGACGTCGCCGGGGCCTCAAGCCGTCGCGCCGTCGAAGGATCAGCCCAAGGAGGCGAAACCTGAAGCGTCGGCAGCGAATGCGCCGTCGAAGGTTGCGGCGTTGCCCACGGTCATTCCGCTCCCGGAGGCGCGGCCGCAGATCAAGCCCGCCAAAAAATATCGCAGGTATGGCAGCCGCCATCGCAACCGTCGTCACCGATGAAGCGGCCGGTTTCCACGCCATTGCCTGCCGCTCCGCGCAAACGTGGTCTGAGCGACGACGATCGCGTGGTGTGGGAAAGTGTCGCCAAGCAGATCAGGCCGCTGCGGAAGAAGCCGCGCCCGACAAAAATCGAAGCCGATACTTCTTCTGAAAAAGTCGAACCAGCGCCGCCTGCGCGCAAGGAGAAAGTCGCAACCGCTTCGAAACCGGCTGTGGTACCTCCGCGCCCGCCGTCTCCGCCGCCACTCGCCACACTTGGCCGCCGCGAAAAATCCCAGATTGGGCGCGGTCGAAAAGAGATCGACGCCCGGATCGATCTTCACGGGATGACACAGGTCCGTGCCCATCGCGCGCTATATGATTTTCTCCATCGCGCTCATCGCGATGGGTGTGCCCTGGTGCTTGTGATTACCGGGAAGGGCAGGACGGTCGGGCCAGAGTCGGAGCGCGGGATCCTGCGCAAACAAGTCCCGCAATGGCTCGGATTGCCGGAGCTCCGCAGCCTGGTAGTAGGATTCGATGCCGCCAGCATCGGCCATGGCGGCGAGGGCGCGCTGTATGTGCGATTGCGGCGGGCGCGATGAACCGGCTTGAAGCTGGTGACGTCCCAAGTATGATCGTACCCATTAATCAGGGACCGGTTTCAATCAGCCATGTTTCAGCTTTCGCTCTTTCGGTCAGCTATATTTTTTCCAGCCGCAGTTTTTCTGGCAGCGATCGCGCCAGCCGCGGCGCAGGATCGTGTTGCACTTGTCGTTGGTAACGGCGCCTACACCAGCGCCAAGGCACTGCCTAATCCGGCCAACGATGCCAGCGACATGGCGGCTACGCTGCGCGAACTCGGATTTACCGTGGTTTCGGGAAACAACACCAGCAAGGTCGAGTTCGACCAGAAGGTGCGCGATTTCGCCAAGGCGCTGCGCAACGCCAAGGTCGCGGTGTTTTTCTATGCCGGCCATGGCATGCAGGTCGGGACCAAGAACTACGCACTGCCGATCGATGCCAAGCTCGAATCGGCGGCCGATCTTCCGGTCGAAACCGTCGAAGTCGATCAGATTCTCTCGATCATGGAGTCGGACCCGAACCGGGTGAATCTCGTATTTCTCGATGCCTGCCGCGACAATCCGCTGACGCGTTCCTTCGCTCGCAGCCTGCCGGCGACGCGAGCGGTTGGCGTCGGTTCGGGGCTGACGACGATGGAGGCAGGGCGCGGCACGATGATCGCATTCTCGACTTCGCCGAACAAAGTCGCACTCGACGGGCAGGGCCGCAACTCGCCGTTCACCGGCGCTCTGCTGAAGCACATCCGCACTCCGGGCCTCGACATCGCATTCGTCATGCGCCGCGTCACGGCTGATGTTGAGCGCTCGAGTGGCGGCGCGCAGATACCATGGATGCACGCCTCGCTCAGCACCGACGTGACGCTTGCGGCGGGCGATTCCAAGGCCGTTGTCACTGCGCCGCCGTTGCCGCCCTCAATTCCGGTTCCGTCGAACGACGAAGTGGCCTGGGATTTCGTCAAGGGCAGCAAAACCGTCGACGAGCTCGCCCGCTTCAAGGCGATTTTTCCGAACAGCAAGTTTCGCTCCGAAGCCGACGCGCGAATCGCGGCAATCGAGAGTGAGCAAAGGCAGGCAAAGCCGCCGCCGGTTGTCGCTCCGGAGCCGTCAGGGCCGAAACGCATTCCGCTCGCGTCGCTCACCGCCGAGCCGGCGCAGCTTGGACAATACGGCGACTGGAGATCGTTCACCGTGCTGCGTAATGGATCGCGCGAGTGCTATGCGATTGTGGCGAGCAACGGCGGGCGAGGCTGGAGTGGTCCAGTGATGATGATTACCAACTATCCGGTCAAGAAAATCAGAAACGAGATTTCGCTGGATAAGATTGGTCTGCGCGATAATGCGCCGCTTCAGATTCAGATCAAGTCCGACGAGTTTTCGATGATCTCCCAAAACGATTCGGCATGGTCCAAAAACCGGGACGATCCGGCTATCGTGACCGCAATGCGCTCGGCCAACGAAGCGAGATTGAAGGGTGTCGCAAAAAACGGAAAGTCCTCGGAGATCGTTTTCTCGCTAAAGGGACTGCC
>JAKFUP010000212.1 GCA_021732625.1 Hyphomicrobiales bacterium | reverse complement strand
ATGCGTGCTTTTCCAGCCGAGGCCCTGATCTTCGATGTTGCCGCCTTCCGGCTCCGGCCCGATCAGCGATGGATCGCCGGCACCATGGGTCTTGCCGAACGAGTGGCCGCCGGCGATCAGCGCGACGGTCTCTTCGTCATTCATCGCCATGCGCGCGAAGGTTTCGCGGATGTCGCGGGCCGCTGCGACCGGGTCGGGATTGCCGTTCGGGCCTTCCGGATTGACGTAGATCAAGCCCATCTGCACTGCGCCGAGCGGTCCTGACAGCTCGCGTTCGCCGCTGTAGCGCTCGTCGCCGAGCCAGGTGCCTTCCGGACCCCAGTAAAGCTGCTCCGGCTCCCACACGTCGGCGCGGCCACCGGCGAAGCCAAACGTCTTGAAGCCCATCGACTCGAGCGCGACGTTGCCAACGAGAACGTAAAGATCGGCCCACGAAATTTTCTGGCCGTACTTCTGTTTGATCGGCCAGAGCAGACGGCGCGCCTTGTCGAGATTGGCGTTATCAGGCCAGGAGTTGAGCGGCGCGAAGCGCTGCTGACCGGCACCTGCGCCACCGCGGCCGTCGGCGATGCGATAGGTCCCCGCGCTGTGCCACGCGAGTCGAATGAACAGCCCGCCGTAATGGCCGAAGTCGGCCGGCCACCATTCCTGCGAATCCGTCATCAAGGCGTGCAGATCCTTGATCAGCGCGTCGAGGTCGAGGCCCTCGAATTCTTTGGCGTAGTTAAACGCTTCGCCCATCGGGCTGGAGTCCGGCGTGTTGACGTGCAGCACGTTGATGTTGAGCTGGTTCGGCCACCAATCCTGATTCTGGTGTCCGCGCGAATGCATCACGGGGCACTTGCCGGGGCCCTTGTCGTCGGTTTTTGCGTCCATGTTTTTCTCCTCGGCGTTTCTGGAATTGCTCCGAACGATTAGGCCTTGTTTTCGATCAGGTCTAATCTTAATCTTCTTACATACCGATCAGAAAATCTGATGATAAAATGATATCGCTGAAACAATTGCGCTATTTCGATGCGGTCGCGCGCGAGAAGCACTTCGGCAGGGCCGCCGAACAATGCGCGGTGACCCAGCCTGCCCTCTCGATGCAGATTCAGGACCTCGAACAGCAGCTCGGCACGCAATTGCTGGAGCGCGGCCGCCGCGGCGTGATGCTGACCGAAAGCGGACGCGAGATCGCGGAGCGTGCCGCGAAGGTGCTGACCGACATTCGCGACATCGTCGATTTCGCGCGGCATCAGGGCGACGTGCCCGCCGGCCGGCTGCATCTCGGTGTCATCCCGTCGATCGCGCCGTATATTCTGCCGCCGTTGCTGCCGGTGCTACGCGAGCAATATCCCGATCTCGATCTGCATCTGCGCGAAACCCAGACCCAGCATCTCGTCCGTGAACTGCTCGACGGTCAGCTCGATCTGTTGCTGCTCGGGCTGCCGGTGGAAGACCCGCATATCGAGACCGCTGCCTTGTTCGACGATCGCTTCCTGCTCGCGACATCGAAGAGCCATCCCATCACCGCGAACCTGCGCGCGACACCCGAGATGCTGGAGCAAGACCGCCTGCTGCTGCTCGAAGAGGGTCACTGCATGCGAGATCAGGCGCTTGCGGTTTGTGATCTTCAGCGCGTCGGCAATCTCGATACGTCCGGATCGTCGAGCCTCTCGACCATCGTGCAGATGGTCGCCAACGGGCTCGGCATCACGCTGCTGCCAGAGCTCTGCCTCGACGTCGAAAGCAGGCACGGCGCAATCAACGTCATCCGCTTCGCCGATCCCGAACCGTCGCGCACCATCGGCCTCGCGTGGCGCCGCAGCTCGCCGCGCAAACCCCACTTCGTCGAACTGGGCAAACTGATTAAAGCGGTTGGCAACCGGCAGCCCCCCGCAGCTTCGGCCTAGACCGCATCGCACCATCGCAACTGCGTGGGTGACAGGCGGCATGTGCCTTGCCGGCGTGGCCTTGTCTATCCCATCGCACAGGGACATGATCGATCTTGGCGAAGAAAAATAAATTCAGAGGGCAACGAGCATAGCGGTCGCCCTCGCCTAACACGCCCAACAAAATTCAAAATCGATTCAAACGAGGCACGGAAACGCAAAAGCAATCAGTGGAGGAAGCAATGGTCGATAGCGTCTACAAGATCATCGAACTCGTTGGGACCAGCAAAGAGTCCTGGGAGAAGGCCGCGAAGTCGGCGGTCGATCGTGCCGGCAAGACGCTGCGCGAATTGCGGATCGCCGAAGTCGTCCAGCTCGACATGCAGATCGGAAAGAACGGGAAGGTCGAGGCGTACCGCGCCAAGGTCAAGATCTCGTTCAAATTCGAGGGCTGATCGCCACGCAGGTTGCTGAACGTGGGACGGAACGCCTGGCGGCGCGTGGAGTCGCGCGCCGCTATCGGCGCCTTCGTTACATCATCATCGTTACTTCATCATCGTTACATGATCGGCTCGGCGCGAAACACCTGCGCGTTTCCGGTTTCGGCACTCAGTTCTCTCAAAGCCTTGACGAAAGCACGCGAGGCCGGGACCGCGAAGTGGGTCTTGATCGCGGCTTCATCCTGCCAGCGCTCATAGAAAAACAACCGCATCGCGTTCTGGCAATCGACATGGACATCGTGGGAGATGCAGCCGGGCTCCTTGCGGGAGCGCTCGACATGCTCGATGCTGAGCTTGAGTATCTCACTGAAGGTTTCCGGATTTGCAACGACGCTGCCTGTGACAATGATCATGGCGCATGCCCCGAGTTTCTGCTCGGCGCATCTCAATGCAGTTTCGGATTGAAATCAACGATAGCTGAATGGCGATGGAACGTGGCTCCGCATTGCTATGCCGCGTCGCGCCTGTCCATCGGCGGATCGATCACGCCCCAAGGCACCATGCGCTGGAGCTGAGGCTTGCGATCCCAGAACTGGTGCTTCAGCGCACCGGACACATGCAAGAGAAACAGCCCGTAGAAAGCATAGGACAGCCAGACGTGAATCCTGCCGGTCAGCTTGTGAAACGCTTCCTTGATTTCCGGATCGAGCGTCATAACAAAGCCGACCCGCGGCCACTCGAACAGATAGAACAGTTTCATCGGCACTTGTGCCGCCGCCTTCCATGACGAGTCATGCAGCCAACCCGAGAGCGGCAGCATCAGGATCAATCCGTACATCGTGACATGAGCCGCCTTCGCCACGCGGCGCTCCCACGACTTATAGGCCAGCGGCAAAAGTGGCGGCGGATTGGCGGCGCGCCACAGCAGGTGCAGCAGCACGAGACCCATCACGGTGACCCCGAGCGATTTGTGCGTATCGATCACCGGGCGAACCAGTCCTTCCGGGATCAACTCGACGATCCAGATCAGCACGATGTTGGCAGCGATCATGATCGCCACTGTCCAGTGCAGGATCATGGCAACGCGCGTGTAGCGCAGCCGAGAGTGCGAACTATCCTGAACAGCAGTCATGTTCCGATCCGATGCCTTCGCCAACCAGGCCAACACCTATCCTTTATTCCAGTTCTAGTCCCGAGCCGGGATGACAATTTTGTGTTGTGAGATTGCCCGCCGAAACGTGTCAGAGACACACTCGTAACTGACGTTGTGCCGGAAACCGCCGTCCGGAAAGAGTCATCGCATGCCGCCTCTGCTTCAAACAGCTTTTTCGACCGCGTCGCCGCGCCTCTCGCCGCGCGCGATGCCGATTGTGAGCATCACGGTCTACGTTGCTGTTTTTGGCCTCGGGTTTGCATTGATCGGCCGCGCTTTATTCGCAGACGGCATCCTGGCATGGTCGGTGGGCATTTTTTACATCGCCTACGACACGGCGTTGTTGCTTCTGATCACAGGACTGACCTGGCCCGCCGTCGCAGCGGCACGACATTTATCAACGACGACAGCGCATGCAGAGCAGCGCGGTGACACCGCAGGCGAACATCCCATTCGCCCTTCGCTCGGCGTCGTCATCGCCGCCTACAACGAGGCAGCCGTGTTGCCCGAGACGATCGCCGCGCTCTGCGCACAAAGCGACCGGCCTGACCTCATCTTGATTATCGACGACGGCTCGACGGACCAAACTGCACGCATTCTCAGTGAACGCTTTCGTCTGACGATCGCGCCCGAAGGGCAGATCGGCGATCCAGGTGCGATATACCCGTTCCTGCGCACGATGCGCCTGCCCCGCTCCGGCAAAGCCGAAGCGCTCAATGCGGCGATCGTCGCCATCGGCACCGACATTGTGGTGTCGATCGACGCCGACACGGCGCTCGCGCCGGATGCCATCGCCGCCATCAGAAGGGCTTTCGCGGCCGACGCTGCGCTGGTTGCAGCGGGAGGATTGCTGGTGCCGGTATGCGATCGCGGGCTGCTCGGCCGCGTGCTGCAATGGTTCCAGACCTACGAGTACATCCGCAGCATGGTGGCCCGGTTTGCGTGGATGCATGCTGAATGTCTGGTGCTGATCTCCGGCGCGTTCTCGGCGTTCCGCCGCGAGGCGCTGGTGCGCGTCGGCGGTTTCGATCCGGATTGCATCGTCGAGGATTACGAGCTGACGCATCGCTTGCATCGCTACTCGGTTGAACATGATCTCGGCTGGCGCTTGCAGATGATTCCGGAAGCACGAGCTGTCACCCACGCGCCCGGCGCCTTTGGCGCTTTCATGGTGCAACGGCAGCGCTGGTTCTCCGGCTATCTGCAAACCCAGCTCTGGAATCGCGACCTCGCGGGTCAGCGCCGTTTCGGCGCCCTCGGCACGATGATGATGCCGATAAAGGCCTTCGATACGCTGCAGCCGGTCTATGGCTTCGCCGCGTTTCTGTTGCTGGTGGGATTTCTGATCGCGGGGAGAACTGACATCGCGCTGATCGCGCTCGGCATCGTTGCCGCCAAGATCGTGACCGATCTCGTTCTCAATACCTGGATGGTTTACGTCTATCGCAGCATCACCGGCGATACGGTCTCGTCGCGCTTCGGCCACGTCATCATCGCAACGCTTCTGGAGCCATTCAGTTTTCAGTTGCTTCGGCAGGCGGGCGCCGTCTGGGGCTGGCTGTCGTTCCTGACCAACCGTCATCGCTGGGGCACGCAGAACCGCACGCCGCTCGGTACCGCGAAACATGCTGCGGCTCCCGCGGGACAGTCACGCTAGTTCAAAACCGGGTTCCATTTTTCGGGATCATGCTTCGCGCTTTTCGATCACGAGCGTCTGGACCGAGCGGCCGAAGTAACCTCGCTCATCGGCAAGCCGCGCGGTTGCGAGTCCCGCACCGTCAGCTCCAATGATCGTCTCGCCATTAAGAAGAATCCAGTCGCCCACCGGCTGACGCGCGAAGCTGACCGTCAGATCGGCGTTGAGAAATGTCCATTTTCGAAAATCGAGCATCGATGATGTCGCGTTGGAGAAGTCCGAGGCGATCATCGCACGCATCGCTTGAGATATCGCAGCGTCTTCGACGATCGGCCGGTCGGCGCGATACCAGATCGCACCCGGGCCGTTGACCATCAGCCGCCCGCGGACCGAGCTGATGGACATTCCCTGAATGAAAGGGTTTGTCATGTGGCTCACTCCCTCGCGATGCCCCGCATCGGGACCGGGAACATCGAGCAGCGGATCGGCGATCTCAGGCGGGAGAGCCGCATCCAGCACGCGCACTTTCAGCACAGTGGCGCGCACGACTTCGACGCCATCGGCCTTTAAGCGAATTCCGCAAAGTTGAATCTTGCGGCCCTCACGCAGCACCTCGCTCTCGATCGTCAATATCGCCAGTGGCACCGGTCGCATCAGATCGACCGTGACGCGCGCAATGTGCATCGGTTGCGCCGTCGGAATTTGCTCCGCAGCCCATGTCACCAGCGCCGACGGCGGCGATCCGTGCTGCATGCGCGGATCCCACGGACCGGCGGCGTGGCCGCGAGTCTCTGCACGATTGCCGTCGATGCGATAGACCGCTTCCATCACAGTGCCGGATCGACCGCCTCGGCGTACTCTTTCTTGAAGCGCGCGACCAGCTCCGCGGCCGGCAGCACCTGATCGATGCTGCCGATGCCCTGACCGCTGCCCCAGATTTCCTTCCAGGCTTTGGGTTTGGCGCGCTCGCCGCTGGCGTCGGTGCCGAAGTTCATCGCGGAAGCGTCGGAGGTCGGAAGGTTGTCCGGGTCCATACCGGCTGCGGCGATCGACGGCTTCAGGTAGTTGCCATGCACGCCGGTAAACAGGTTGGAATAAACAATGTCTTCGGCAGCGGACGACGCGATCATCTCCTTGTAGCGTTCAACCGCGTTGGCTTCTTTGGTCGCGATGAACGCCGAACCGATATAGGCGAAGTCTGCGCCCAACACGCGGGCCGCGCGGATGGCGCGTCCGTTGCCGATCGAGCCTGACAGCGCGATCGGTCCGTCAAACCATTTCCGCGTCTCGGCCAGAAACGCGAACGGCGACAGCTCGCCGGCGTGACCGCCCGCCCCGGCGGAGACGAGAATGAGGCCGTACGCGACTTTCTAGATCGCCTTGTGAGAGAACTTCTGGTTGATAACATAGTGAAACGT
>JAKFUP010000068.1 GCA_021732625.1 Hyphomicrobiales bacterium | reverse complement strand
TCGCTCGGCCGACCCTCCCCACGCTTCGCGGGGGAGGGAAAGACAAGCCTCACATCTTCAACAGCTTCCGCGCGTTGGCTTTGAGCACCTTCGGCCGCACCTCGTCGCGGATTTCGAGTTTGGCGAAATCCGCCATCCAGCGATCCGGCGTGATCACCGGCCAGTCCGAGCCGAACAGCATCTTGTCCTGCAAAATCGTGTTGACGTAGCGCACGAGGATCGGCGGGAAATATTTTGGGGACCAGCCTGAGAGATCGATATAGACGTTCGGCTTGTGGGTCGCGACTGACAGCGCTTCTTCCTGCCACGGGAAGGAGGGATGCGCGAGAATGATCGGCATGTCCGGGAAATCCACCGCCACATCGTCGATGTACATCGGGTTGGAAAACTTCAGCCGCATCCCGTTGCCGCCGGGCATGCCGGAGCCGACGCCGGTCTGGCCGGTGTGGAACAGCGAAATCGCGCCGCTCTCTGCAATGGCTTCATAGAGCGGATAGGCCATGCGGTCGTTCGGGTAGAAGCCCTGCATGGTGGGATGGAATTTGAATCCTTTGATCCCGTAGTTTTCGATCAGGTCGCGGGCCTCGCGCGCGCCGAGCTTGCCCTTGGCAGGATCGATGCTGGCGAACGGGATCAGCACGTCCGAATTTTGCGCGGCGAGTTCGGCCATCTCGTAATTGTTGTAGCGGCGAAAACCGGTTTCGCGCTCGGCATCGACCGGAAAGATCACGGCGGCGATATTTTTTGCGCGATAGTAGGCCGCCGTTTCCGGCACCGTCGGTGGATGCGTGTGCGGTGACTTGAAGTACTCCGCCATCTTCGCCTGGAACTCGTCATAGCCGTCGTCGCCATGGCTGCCGCACGGTTCCTCGGCGTGAGTATGGATGTCGATGGCGAGAACCTTGTCGAGATCGAGCATGTCATTCTCCCCGGCGTTCTAATTGATTATATCGTATAACGAATTTGCCTGAAAGGCCAGACGGAGGCAAGCGCCGTCTCTGGCCCGCTAAAGCGGGCGCGGGTACGCGCTCATCCGAATAGAGTTTAAGTCGTGGTTTCGGCCGCTTCCGGCGTGATCGAAGCGTGCGCACTGCGACGAGCGACGAACTGCTCGCTCGGCAGTTTCAGCTTTGACACCATCCCCAGCTTCTCCATCGCGCGCAGCACGAGGAAGCCGGGGTCGAATTCGCCTTTGAACATGGCGAACGAGGCCGACCACGGAATGGCATGGTGATTGTTGTGCAGGTGTTCGCCGTTCAGCGACACGGCGTTGACGATGCCGCTGTTCGTGCTGTCGTCCTTGGTCGCGAACGGACGCTTGCCGACGAGGTGGCCCAACGTGTTGACGAAGCCGGTCGAGTTCAGTTGCAGGAACGCCCGCATCGGTCCGCCGGCGAGCAGGCCTGACCAGTATCCGGCCCAGGTGCCGTACCACGCCATGCCGATGAAGCCCGGAATGATCCAGCCGAGCGCGACCCAGAGCCAGTAATAGCGATCGACGAACTGCACCGTTTTGTTCTTGCGCAGATCGCGCACGTAATCGACGTAGGTGCACAGCCGGCCTGAGACTGTCCAGCCGACATAGCCGTCGATGAATCCGTCAAGCATCGCCTTGGCGCCGGCGCCCATTGACTTCGGAGTGTGCGGATCGTCCGCGGTGTCGCAATAGCGATGGTGGCGGCGATGCACCGACACCCAGGTCATGATCTGGCCCTGCATCGCCATCGAGCCCCAGACGCCGAGCAGGACGGCGACCCACGGCTTCGCCTCGAAAGAGGTGTGCGTGAAGTAGCGGTGATAGGCGATGGTGACGCCGAGGTTGATGAACACCGTGCCGCCAACCATCATCGCCACGTCGAACCAGCTCAGCCCGACGCTGGCGAACCACCAGATGCCGGCGAGCGATCCGATCACCACGGCGATCAGCGACAGCCAGGCGCCGATCCGCATCGGGTCGATCTGCACACGCCGATTGCTCATCGGCACGCGAGCGATCAACAGCGGCGGATACCGGCGATTGCCGGCCGCATCTGTGAAGGCAACGCCGAGACCGTATTTTTCGAGCATGTGGAACCGCTGAATTGAGCCAGTTTCAGTTAGCAAATGCCATGGATCGGAGCAAGGACACGGGCCTGTTGCGATATTGCGGCAACGGGAACGCTTCGCTAAGCAGGTTCGCCGCGAAAGGGAGTTGAGATCGTGAAATTCAAGATCGGCAAAGCCATCTTGCCGCGCACACGGATACCGAGCCTGCCTTACTTCGACGTGCTGACACGCAAGCTGGAAGAAGGGCATCCGCAGCTTGAGACGGCTTTCGGCCGTGATGTTCACTGGGGATATTGGACCGAGCCCTCGCTTGCGACCGGCGAACCGGCTGACTACGCCCGCGCCGCTGTGCGATTGACGCATGAAATATGCGCGGCGGCGCAACTTGCGGCGGGGCAGTCAGTGCTCGATACCGGTTGTGGTTTTGGCGGCACCGTCGCCGATATCAACGAGCGTCTTTCGCCGATCGGTCTCACCGGGTTGAATATCGATCCGAGGCAGCTTGCGCGCGCGCGTGAAAAGGTGATGGCTCAAGTCGGCAACCAAATCGCTTTCGTCGAAGGCGATGCCTGCAAGCTGCCGTTTCCGGATGCCTCGTTCGACCGGGTTTTGGCCGTGGAGGCAATTTTTCATTTTCCGGACCGCACGAGATACTTTCAGGAAGTGTCGCGTGTTCTCAAGCCCGGTGGCCGTCTCGCGCTGACCGATTTTGTCCCGGCGGCCTGGATCTCGCCGTCGCTCTGGCTCAACGTCGCGACAAGCTACTATGGCGACTGCGACATGCGCTGCACGGTCGGAGAGTATCGGCGGATCGCGGCTGCGAGCGGCCTGCGTCCGGTCATCGAACGCAACATCACCCGCCATACCTTGCCGACGTACAATTTTCTCAAGGCGCTCGCACCGGAGATGGGCGATATCGGCCATAAGGCCGTCAAGGAAACGCGGTTGCTGCAACTGATGAGCCGCCTCGGCTTGCTTCGCTATATGATTCTCGCATTCGAAAAAATCTGACGGCGCGCGGTAACCTCGCCACTGAGGCTGACCGGGCCATCGTTGTGCGAGTTCGTCAGCGGGCTCTGGAACCGCCAGAGCGGGTGGCGGATCTCTGGCATCGCCCGTCTCGCTAATTGCCGGGCATCTGCATGCGGATGTCCTGCGCAGCGCGCTGCAGCGGCCGCAGGAATTTTCGCCGCGCCGCGGTTTCGGTGATCGACCCGGAAATCGTGTTGACGCTGATTGCGGCAATCGCCTGCCCCTGCGGGTTGCGTACCGGAACGGCCATGCCGCAGATCGCGGGGTCCAGCTCGCCGTCGATCCACGCATAGCCCTGTTCGGCAATCTGCGTCAGCGTTGCGCGCAGCTTCTTCGGGTCGTCGATGGTGCGCGGCGTCAGCTTCTTGAGGTCGGCGCGCGCGAGATAGTCCTTGAGCTGATCGGGCGGCAGCGCCGCCAGCAGCGCGCGCCCGAGCGAGACCACGTAAGCCGGCAGGCGGCTGCCGACGCCGAGATTGGTCGAGAGAATACGCCGCGAAGGCCAGCGCTGCACGTAAACGATGTCGTCTTCATCGAGCACAGCGAGCGCGCAGGATTCCGACAGCTCATCGCGCAGGCTCTCGACGATCCGGTGCGAGGTCGTCCAGAACGGCAGCGCGTTGAGATACGACATGCCGAGTCCCAGCGCGCGGGGGCGCAATTGGAAATAGCGGCCGTCGGTCTCGCAATACTTCATCACCACCAGCGTCGCGAGCATCCGGCGCGTGGTCGCGCGGGTCAGCCCCGCGCTCTTGGCGGTTTCGGAGAGCGTATGGCGGCCGGGTGGCTGGCCGAGCGCCTCCACCACGGAGAATCCGCGCGCGATGGCGCGCACGAAACCGTCGCTCTCCTTTTTTGGACTGGCTGGGATGCGCTTGTCAGAACGGGATGAGGGTGCCATAAAAGTCCGTATAGTGAATAATAAGTTCGCTAGGCGAACAATAGGGGAGATCAGGCCATGGCGCAAGCAGAGGCTTTCGAGACCGATTTCTGGAAGGACGCCAATCTTCGCAAAACCTGGGATGAGATCGTTCCCGGTCTGCCGCGCAAGACGCTGCCGTACACGCTGACGCAGGAGGCGATCGCGCTCTATTGCAAGTCGGTCGGCGAAACCAATCCGCTGTATCTCGACGAGGTGGCGGCAAAAGCCGGTCCATTCGGAGGGCTGATCGCGCCGCCATCGATTCACATCCTGCTGATGTTCTCGTGCACGCCGGCGGACGACTGGATGCGCAGCCCCGGCACCATCAATGCGGGACAATCGTGGAGCTACAACAGTCCGGCGCGGCCCGGCGACGTGATCCGGCTCGAGGCGCGCGCGCTCGACAAGTTCATCAAGCGCGAGCGGTTGTTCGTCGTCCACGACAACGTGTTCTTCAATCAGAAAAACGAAGTGATCTGCTCTGGCCGCGGCCAGACGATCCGGCCGGCGTAAGGAGGCGCAGTCATGACATCGACAACCACATTCGACGCGCTGCGCGAAGGCGACACCATCGACGGACCCTCGTTCGCAGTCTCGCGCGAATCCATACGGCTGTTTTGCGATGCCTCGCTCGATTACAACCCGCTGCATCTCGACGACAATTACATGAAAGGTTCTTTCGGCAAGACCTCGTTCGGTGGCATCATCATGCACGGCATGAACAATTTCGGGCTGATCTCGCGGATGCTGACCGACTGGGCCTATCCTGCCGGCGCGCTGCATCGCCGTCTGGAGACGCGCTGGCTGAAGCCGGTGAGGCCGGGCGACACCATCCGCCCGCAGGGCATCGTCAAGACGAAACAGACCACCGCGCATTCGCGCTGGGTCGTGCTTGACGTGATGGTGAGCAACCAGAACGGCGAGAAGGTCGCGATGGGTGAGGCGATGGTGGAGTTTCCGCTCGCCAAGGCCGCCTGATTGCAGCGCAAATCATAACGAATGGATAGCGCGCAACGTCGCGCGGGGAGATATCAATGAAGAAAATGATTGCGCTCGCCTTGTGTGTGGCCGCATCGGCATCGGTTCTGGCCGGCGCGTCGTTTGCGCAGGATCTGCCAAAATCGATCAAGATCATCGTGCCGTTCCCGGCTGGTGGCACGACGGACATTCTGGCGCGCTATGTCGCGCAGTCGCTGGAGACGAAGTACGGCGTCACTGCCATCGTCGATAACCGCGCCGGTGCGTCGGGCACCATCGGCTCGGAGTTCGTGGCGAAGTCGCCGCCGGACGGCAGCATACTGTTGCTGACCGCGACCCATCACGTCATCAATCCAAGCCTGCGCAAAAGCCTGCCTTACGACACGCGCGCGGACTTCTCGCCGGTTGCGGTGATCGCGACCGCGCCGAACGCGCTCGTCGTCAACAAGGATTTTCCGGCGAAGACCGTCGCCGAACTGATCGCCATGGCGAAGAAAGAACCGGGCAAGCTGTCGTTCGGCTCGTCAGGCGTCGGCGGCGCCAATCATCTGTCCGGCGAACTGTTCAAGCAGATGGCCGGCATCGACATTGTCCACATTCCCTACAAGGGCGCGGCGCCGGCCATGAACGATCTGATCGGCGGACATATTCCGATCATGTTCGACACGCTGCCGACAGTCATTCCCGGCGCCAAGGGCGGCACGCTGCGGGTGCTGGCGGTAACCAGCAAGCAGCGGGCGGCGTCGCTGCCGGATGCTCCGACGCTCGACGAGTCGGGCGTGAAAGACTTCGAGGCGACTGCGTGGTTTGGCCTCTACATGCCCCAGGCCAAGGATTCGCCGGTTTATGGAAAGCTGGTCGCTGCCATCAGGGACGTGCTGGCGGACCCCGCGATCCGGGAAAAATTCGCCAGCCAGGGCGTCGAGCCGGGCAAGCTGTTCGGGTCTGATTTCGCCCGCTTTGTCGACACGGAGATCGCCAAGTGGGGCGGGGTGGTGAAAACCGCTAACGTGCCGCAGGAATAGGGTTCCCGCTGGCTTCCCGCGCCATTCCACGGCTGTGCCTTGCCGGAATGGCAGATTGACAAAACAGCCGTTCGTGCCCTAGAAACCGGCTCTTCCCGCGCCGCTTGCGGTTTTTCGGGAAGCTTTTGGTTTCCTTGACATTTTGGCCCTCGACCCGCGGCCTTTCAAGAGCAGGATATCGACCTATGAAAGTCCGTAACTCGCTGAAATCGTTGCGTGGCCGCCATCGCAACAACCGTCTGGTCCGCCGCAAGGGCCGGGTTTACGTGATCAACAAGACTCAGCCCCGTTTCAAGGCGCGTCAGGGTTGATCGCTGTCGTTCGGGTTTTTGCCCGAATGCTCCCGTTATTCGCCCGCATCGCGGGCATCTGAACAAATGTTCCGCAATCACGCCCGATTGACGGCGCGGTATCTTGCGCTGCGGCAACCGGCGTTTACACTTTCGGTATGAAGCCGATTGTGACATCGCGATTCTTGCAAATACGTTTTTTAGGCGTCCTCTCCGCAGCGGTCGCGGCT